>JBDUCP010000044.1:0-11157 GCA_040003405.1 Verrucomicrobiota bacterium | reverse complement strand
CCATCCCATCGCGGCCAACAGCGTGAGAAGAAGAAGGGCCGCGCTGATCACCGCGCATAGCTGAGCAGGAGCGCCAGCACGATCGGGAGCAGGATCGAGCGCATGAAATAGAGAGTGTAAAAAAGGGCGAGAATGAATAGGCCGGTCATGGAAAGGGAACGAACGTCGAACGGGCGACGCAAGAGATGATCTCTGCCAAGGCGCGGCTGAGACTGGTTCGTGCCCACCGGATCGAGCTGGGGTGGGGCCGATGACGACTCGGGCAGAAGAGATTTTTTGTCCATCTCGTTTTGAATCGCGCCCTGACGTGTTTTCACGCTTGCGCCCTGAGAGTTTTTGAAGGCTCGTCACGACCGCGGTGCCTGCGAATGGGAAAGATAATAACGGGAATAAGCGCTAACCGAAAAAGCGCCCAGGTGGGCCTAGAAAGGTTTCACCGATCCCGGCGCCGGCACTTTGTCGCCGCAATTCTTACACGTCCGGCGCGCATCGTCGTTCCAGAAATCGAGCATCGCCTGGCTGAAATGCTGCACGATGTCGCCGCAATCAAAGTCGATGTCTTCGACGAGCGCCCCGCAATTTTCGCAGTAAAAAATGACGTGCTCGTGCTCGCCCGGCGGACGGCGGCGCTCGACCACCACTCCGAGCGTGTCGGGCGGGCGCACGGGCGCATGCGGCACGTTCGGCGGAATGAAGAACGTCTCCCCCTCCCGCACGAGATGATCCACGATCCGGTCGCCTTCGCGGATGCGCACTTTGATGTCGCCTTTGAGCTGGTAAAAATATTCCTCCGAATCGACCAGATGAAAATCATTCCGCGCGTTCGGGCCTTTGATGACCATGACGAAAAAATCGCGCCCATCGTAGAGATAGAGATTACTAACAGGCGGCTTAAACTTTTCCGCGTTCTGCGCGATCCAGTTTTCCAGATCAATCGGCGGCTGCACCGACGGAGAGTTCTCGTTAGCCATCCCGCAGGCTATTTCCTCTCGCGAGGAGCGTCAAACCGCTTCGAGGATGGCTCGCGCCGCTTTCGCGCTGGCGCCGCTCTCGCCGAGCTTGGCGATGATTGCATCGAATTCGGAAATCATTCGTTCGCGCGTGGGGTTATCGTTCATCAACTGCACCACGGCGGCGGCAATCGCCTGAGCCCGCGCCTCATGCTGAATAAATTCCGGCATAATCTCGCGGCCGGCCAGTACGTTCGGCATGCCGAGATATTTGGATTCCATGAGCAGACGCGCCGCGAAATAGGTCGGCCACGAAACCTTATAGATCAGCACGAACGGCAGACGAAAATACGCGGCTTCCAGTGTTGCCGTGCCCGATGCGACCATGCCTGCCGACGCGCGTTGCATCGTGCCGGATGCATCCGCGACCACGACGCGCATCCTTTCTCGTTGCGCCGACGCCAACGCAATTTTGCGGATCTCCACCGCGAGCGCTTCGGAGGCAGCCGCTACTTCAAAATGAGTCGCCGGTGCGCGCGCCATCAGCTCTTCCGCAGCTTTCAGCATGATCGGAAAAATTTTGCGCACCTCCCGAAAACGGCTGCCCGGAAAAAGCCCCACCAGATTTCCCTGCCGCGGTTCGCCGGTGCGACGCGCGGCGAGACTCTCCATCATCGGGTGACCGACAAAGACCGTGCGCAAGCCCGATTGATTATAGAGATCGGCTTCGAATGGAAAGATGCAGAGCATCAGGTCGAGGTAGCGCGCCATCTCGCCGATGCGCCCGCGATGCCACGCCCAAACTTGTGGGCTGATGTAGTAAATTATTTTGAGGTGACGCGATTTTTTTCGAAGGGCGCGAGCGACTCGCAAATTGAATCCTGGATAATCAACCAAGATGACAGCATCGGGATTGATACGCGCAATCTCACGCAGCGTTCCCGCAAACTGTTCGCGGAAATATCCGTAGCGTTTTACGACCTCCCACAACCCGACAACCGCAGCGGCATCGATCCAATCCGTGAAATCATGGTGCGCGATCTTCTTCATCTGCGGTCCACCGCGGCCGGAGAAATCGAGATCGGAACGTAACGCACGCAGTGCGCGCATGAGCGCCGCGCCGTGCTCGTCACCGCTCGCTTCACCCGCTACGAAATAGAGTCTCTTAGCCAATGCGCGCGGCCTCGATTCGCTGCGTGATTTCCAGCGCGAGTTCAAGGGCGGCTGTCGCCTGAAATCCGGAGACCTTGGGTGCGCGCCCCGTTTTAGCGCACTCGATGAAGGAGGAAAGTTGGCGCTTAAGCGGTTCGTCGCGCTCGATCTCGACCTCTTCGCGCGAAATCCCTGCCGCCGTGCGCCGATGCATTTCGCCGGTTTGATTTTGATAATCGAGCGAGAGATAGGCGTTCTCCTGAAACACCCGGATCTTGCGCATCTGCTCGGGACTGATGCGGCTGCAGGTAATGTTCGCGACGCAGCCGTTTTCAAAACGCAGCCGGGCATTCGCGATGTCTTCGCCCCGGCTCAACACGGGTACGCCGACAGCGTCGATCGTTTGCACAGGCGAGCGCACGAGATGCAAAATTATTTCAAGATCGTGGATCATGAGATCGAGCACGACCCCGATTTCGGTGCTGCGGTTCGGATAAGGCGAAAGGCGATGCGCTTCGATGAATCGAGGATTCGTTAGGCGCTTCTCCAGCGCGCTCAGCACAGGATTGAAACGCTCGACGTGACCCACTTGCAGGACGAGCTCCCGCTCCGCCGCCAGAGCCGCCAATTCACTCGCGTGCGCCGTGTTCTCGGCGATCGGTTTTTCAATGAGGAGATGTTTTCCGCGCGTCAGCAATTCGCGCGCTATATCGAAGTGCGTCGGCGTGGGCGTGGCGATGGAAGCGGCATCAACGCTTTGGGCGAATTCTGCGAGTGAGGAAGCAGCAGCAACGCCGAACTCCTCGGCCCATCGGCGCGCAGTCGCCGGGTCCGCGTCGTAGATCGCGGTGAACTGCGCCGACGCCAGTTCCGCATAAAGCCGCGCGTGATTTTTCCCGATGTGACCGACGCCGACCACACCGACGCGGAGCTGCGGCGCGCTCATGGATTTTTCTGCAAGAACCAAGCGTAGGTCTGCGCGATGCCGTCGCGCAGCGCGATGGTGTGGCGCCAGCCGAGCTGATGGAGTTTGGAGACATCGAGAAGCTTGCGCGGCGTGCCGTCCGGCTTGGTCGTATCCCAGGTCAATTTCCCCTCGAAGCCGACCACGTCGCAAATGATCTCGGCCAGTTCGCGAATCGAAACATCTTCGCCGCAGCCGACATTGATAATCTCGGCGCTGTCGTATTTCTCGAGCAGGAAAACACAGGCTGCCGCCAGATCGTCCACCTGCAAAAATTCCCGGCGCGGATTTCCCGAACCCCAGACGACCAATTCGCGTTCGCCGTTTTTCCTGGCTTCATGCGCCTTGCGGAGAAGCGCTGGCAGGACGTGCGATGAAAGCAAATCGAAGTTGTCGTTAGGCCCGTAGAGGTTAGTCGGCATGGCCGAAATGAAATTCGCTCCGTACTCGCGCGCGTAAGCCTGGCAAAGTTTGATGCCCGCGATTTTCGCAATGGCATAGGCGTCGTTCGTCGGTTCCAGCGGACCGCTGAGCAGCGCTGTTTCGGGAATTGGTTGCGGGGCATGCTTCGGGTAAATGCAGGAGCTGCCCAGGAACAAAAGCTTGCGCACCCCACGCTCGTGCGCCGCACGAATGACGTTGTTCTGGATCTGCAGATTCTGCAGCAAAAACTCCACCGGCAGATCGTTATTCGCCTTGATCCCGCCAACTTTCGCCGCCGCGAAAACGACGACAGCCGGCTTTTCCTCTACGAAGAAACGCTCGACCGCCGCCTGATCCATCAGGTCCAGCTGCGCGCGAGGACGCGTTACGACATTGGCAAAACCGTCCTGCGCGAGCCTGCGCACGAGTGCGCTGCCGACAAGACCGCGATGGCCGGCCACAAATATTTTCTCGGATTTTTCCATAAGCCTCGGACGAGCGGTTTAGCATTTTCTTTTTTATCGCGATGCGCAATCCTCAGTTCGTGAGAAAAAACGGAGCGCGCCTGCAAGTGCAGAAGACCTACAAACTGTTTATCGGCGGAAAGTTTGTGCGCGGGGAAAATGGCCGCGTGCTTCCGGCGCACGGCAGCGACCGTGCCCTGCTCGCGAATTACTGCCGCGCCTCGCGCAAGGATTTCCGTGATGCGGTGACCGCCGCGCGCAAAGCCTTCGCTGGTTGGTCGAAGCAAAGCGCGTATTTGCGCGGCCAGATTTTATATCGCGCAGCCGAGATGCTGGAAATGCGCGAAGCGGAATTGTCTGCGGAACTGGCGCGCGCTGATGGCGGCCGTCCCGCGGCGGCGCGCACCGAGGCTGCGCAAGCGGTCGATCGTCTTGTGCACTACGCCGGATGGACGGACAAGTTCGGCCCGATCTTTAGCTCAGTGAATCCGGTGGCGAGTTCGCATTTCAATTTCACCATGCCAGAGCCGACGGGCGTCGTCGTCATCGTCTGCCCGGATGAGCCTTCCCTGCTCGCGCTGGTGTCGCTGCTCGCACCCGTGATCCTCGCGGGCAACACCGCCGTCGTGCTGCCATCGATGAAAAGTCCGTTGCCCGCGCTGACGTTTTCCGAGATCATCGCGACGAGTGATTTGCCGGGTGGCGTCGTGAATATTCTGACCGGCGACGGCAGCGAACTGGCTCCGCATTTCGCCAGTCACATGGACGTGAACGCCATCGTCGACGCATCGGGCGATGAGAAGACCGAGCGCGAACTACAACGCGGCGGCGCCTTCAACGTCAAACGTTACGTGCGCCGCGATCTCAGCGCGACCGACTGGCGCGGGCCAGTTGCGGAAAATCCGTATTGGATTCTGGACACCGTGGAAATGAAAACGGCGTGGCATCCGATCGGGTTGTAATGGCAAGTGCGCGCGTTGCTGCTCGTTCTCGACAGCGTCGGCATCGGCCACGCAACGGACGCTGATCAGTATCGTGATGCCGGGGCCAATACGCTCGGGCATATTTTCGCGAGGGTTCCCGGTCTGGCGCTGCCCAATCTCTTCTCGTTAGGCCTGGGCCAACTGCTCGCGCGGGACAAAGAACTCCCGCCGACCTGCGGGAAAATGCAGCCCAGTTCCGCCGGCAAGGATACCACTACCGGTCATTGGGAACTCGCCGGCGTGATCCTTGATCAGCCTTTCGCCGTTTACGAAACTTTTCCGGAGGAACTGGTGCGCGCGATCGAATTTGAAGCGGCGGTAAAATTCATCGGTAACTATGCGCGCAGCGGCACCACCGTTTTGGACGAACTCGGCGCAGAACACCTGCGCAGCGGCCACCCGATTCTTTACACCTCGGCCGATTCTGTTCTCCAAATCGCCGCCCACGAAGAAGTCATCGCCATCAATCGTCTTTACGAAATTTGCCGCATCGCAAGATCACATGTTGATCGCTTTCAAATTGGCCGCGTCATCGCACGACCCTTTCGCGGTGAAGTTGGAAATTTTGAGCGCACCTCGCGCCGTCACGATTTTTCGATGACGCCGCCGCGAACGATCCTGAATGCGCTCAGCGAGAATGATATTCCGGTTATCGGTGTCGGAAAAATTAGCGACATCTTCGCGGGCGCAGGGATCACTGAGTCGTTTCCGACGACGGATAACGAAGACGGCATGCGACGCCTCGACGCCATCTGGCACAAACTCGAATCTGGTCTCGTCTTCGCCAATCTGGTTGATTTCGATATGCTTTACGGACATCGACGCGACGCCCAGGGTTACGCGCGAGCGCTGCAAACATTCGACCATTGGTTCGGAACATTTTTCGCGAACATTTTGCCTAACGACCTTGTCATCATCACGGCCGATCACGGAAATGATCCGACCTTTCGCGGGACCGATCATACCCGCGAGCAGGTCCCGCTTTTTGTGCTGCCAAGCCACGCCAGGCAGCACCTTGGAACGCGCGAAACTTTTGCCGACGTGGCCGCCACGCTGGCCCAGTTTTTCCAGTTGCCTGCACCATGGCCCGTCGGCGCATCCTTTCTGCACTGAATGCACGTTCCGACACTCATCGAGAAAAAGCGCGAAGGAGGCGAACTGACCCAACAGGAAATTGAATTTCTGGTGGACGGATTTACTCACGAAAAAATTCCCGATTACCAGATGAGTGCGTGGGCGATGGCGGTTTTTTATCGCGGCATGACGGCGGCAGAAACGCAGCATCTCACAGTCGCGATGATGCAGAGCGGACGCGTGCTGGATTATCCTGCCGGCTCTCCGCCGAAGGTGGATAAGCATTCGACTGGCGGCATCGGCGACAAAATTTCGCTCGTGCTCGCGCCGTTGCTGGCATGCGATGACGTCTGGGTGCCGATGATTTCAGGCCGTGGCCTCGGCATCACGGGCGGGACACTCGATAAGCTGGAAAGTATTCCCGGTTTTAATGTGCACATCGATGAGCGTCGCGCGCTCGCGCAATTGAAAAGCATCGGCGTTTTCATGATCGGACAAACAGCCGACATTTGCCCGGCCGACAAGAAACTTTACGCGCTGCGCGATGTGACGGGGACGGTCCCGTCGCAACCGTTGATCGTCGCCAGCATCATGAGCAAGAAGCTGGCGGAAAATCTCGACCGACTCGTGTTGGATGTGAAATTCGGAAGCGGCGCCTTCATGAAAACGCGCAAAGAAGCGCAACAACTGGCCGCTTCGATGACAGAAGTCGGAAAGCTGATGGGCGTAAAAATTTCGCATCTTCTCAGCCCAATGAATGAACCACTCGGTCGCGCGGTGGGTAATGCGCTCGAAGTCGCGGAATGCGTCGAAATTCTCCAAGGCGGTGGGCCACCTGACATCATCAAACTCGTGCTCGACCTGGCGGAAAAAATTTCGGACGCACCGCGCGCGCAACTGAGGCAGTGGCTCGCGGATGGAACGGCCTGGCGAAAATTTACTTCACTGGTCTACGCGCAGGATGGCGATGCGTCGTCGCTGGAAAAAATAACCGACACGCATCGCGCCCCGGTCATACAACCGTTGCTTGCGCACAAGGCTGGCATCATACAAAAAATGGACGCCGAAACAATTGGCCGCGCTTCGCTACTACTTGGCGGCGGTCGCCAAAAAGCCGACGACGCAATCGATTTCGCCGTTGGCATTTCGCAGATCAAGAAAATCGGCGAGCCGGTCGTAGGGCAGGAACCGCTGCTCTTCCTTCACGCGCGTGATGAGCACACGCTCGCAGCCGTGCTTCCGCTCCTGGAAAAAGGAATCGAAATCGCGTGAAGCTTTTTTCCCTGCTGATTTCTTTGCTCCTGGTGGCGGTAGCCCACGCGCAGGAAACGAAATCGCCGGTCGATACTTTAATTCCATGGCTGCTTCAGGAAAATCAGGAACTGCGCGCGATCCCTTTTAGCGAAGTGATTTTCGACGCAACGGGAAAGCGCGTCATCGCGATCGACCCGAAAAATGAAACGGACCAGCGCGTGATTAAACAAATCAGCAACGTGCTGGATGAAGTGATGAAGCGAATGAATGCGCCCGATAGCGTGATCCAGGAAATTCCGCGCATTAACGAGGTGAGCAGTCATTTCGAAGACCTGATGCGGGAGTTGCTCAACGCGACGCCGGGCCTGCACTGCGACTCTCCGCCGACCGCAGAGGGACGCGTGCAACGGTCCGGTTACCCCGATTTGCGGCTCGTCGATGTCGAGACGAAACGCGTTTTCTATCTCGATCCGAAGCTACTGGCGGCGGGCAGTCGAAACAGCAGCTTTCGCACGTTTTATTTCGAGCCGAAAATCGCGACCAACAAAGTGCGCGATGATGCGGTTCATCTCATCGTAGGTTTTGAGCATGCGCCGAAAAGCGGCGGGCATTGGAATTTTACGCGCTGGGATGTGGTCGATCTCGCGCATTTCAAAGTGCGGTTGAAAGCAGAATTCCAAGGCAGCAATCGCGACATGTATCGGCCCGACACCATCGTCGCGACGAGCGCGAAGGAATAGACGTTGCCGAGTACGGCGGCGGACGTAATTGTTACCGCTCATGCTTGCGGAAGCGCCGGTTACTTTTGAATTTGATGCGATCGATGACGTCGTGCGTGCAATCGCGGACGGTCGCATCGTTATCGTAACCGACGATGCGGACCGCGAGAACGAAGGCGATCTCGTCATGGCGGCGGAGAAGGCGACGCCGGAAATGATTAATTTCATGGCGATGCACGGCCGAGGTTTGATTTGTGTGCCGGTTTCGAATGACCGCGCGGACCAACTCGGTTTGCAGCGCATGGTGGCGCAGAATCGCGAAATGTATCGCACCGATTTTACCGTCTCAGTCGATGCCGCGCGCGAGGTGACGACCGGCATCAGCGCGCATGATCGCGCGAAGACAATTCAGACGATTGCGAATCCAAAATCTTTGCCGGAGGACCTGGTGCAGCCCGGACATATCTTTCCGCTGCGAGCAAAGGACGGCGGCGTGTTGCGGCGCGCCGGTCACACGGAAGCGGCGGTCGATCTCGCGCGCCTCGCTGGCCTGCAACCAGCCGGCGTTCTCTGCGAAATTTTGCACGATGATGGAACGATGGCGCGGCTCCCAGAGTTGATGGAGTTCCGCAAGAAACACGGACTGCGCATCTGCACGATCCAGAGTTTGATCGCCCATCGGCGCGTGCGCGAAAAACTGGTCGAGCTGGAGCAGATTGTGAAACTGCCGACCGATTACGGCGAGTTCGATCTGCATCTTTATCGCTCGACGCTGGATGGCGCGCATCATCTCGCGCTGGTCAAAGGCGAGATTTCAAAAACCCGCGCCACGCTCGTCCGGGTGCACAGCGAATGTTTGACCGGCGACGTGTTCGGATCCCGGCGTTGCGACTGCGGCCATCAACTGCACGCGGCGTTGCAGCAGATCGCCGATGAAGGCAATGGCGTTCTCATTTACATGCGACAGGAAGGCCGTGGTATCGGGCTGGCGGCGAAGATCCACGCTTACAAATTGCAGGAAGAAGGCCTCGATACGGTGGAAGCAAACGCGCGCCTCGGTTTCCCCACCGATCTGCGCGATTATGGATTAGGCGCGCAAATTCTTTTCGATCTCGGCGTGCGCAAGTTTCGTTTTTTGACCAACAATCCGAAGAAGGTCGTCGGCCTCGAAGGCTATGGCATTCAGATGGTGGAACAGGTCCCGATTCGCAGTGAAGCGAACCCGCATAACGCCAAGTATCTCGAGACTAAGAAAACAAAAATGGGACACCTGCTCTAATATCCCATTGGCCTAACGAATCATCTCTCATGTCCAATTTCCTTCCTACCCGCCCGCGCGCCATCGGGGGCAAACGCCATATCGCGATCGTCGCTAGCCGCTTCAATGAAAAATACGTCGAGGGGCTAGTGCAGCACGCTTCCACCGAATTGCGCGCGCTCGTATCGTCTCTCGTTCTGACGGTGCATCATGTATCTGGGGCCTTTGAGATCCCGGTGGTCGCGCGGGAACTCGCATCACAAAAAAAAGTGGAGGCGATTCTCGCGCTCGGCGTCATCCTGGCGGGCGACACGAAACACGCGCAGCATCTCGCCCAATCGGTCACCAATGCGCTGCAACAAATTGCGATCGAGCACGGCGTGCCCGTGATCAATGCCGTTTTGGATTTGGACGACGAATGGCAGGCGCAGGAACGTTGTCTCGGGTCGGAAATTAATCGCGGCACGGAAGCCGCCCGCGCCGCCGTCGAGGTCGCGGATGTGCTCGTGGAATTGCGCGGCCGATAATTTATGGGCCGCCGTCGTTCCGCGCGACAAGCAGCGGTGCAGTATCATTTCTGGCGCGATCTGCATGGCGGCGAGGCGCCGGAACGGACGGAGGAATTCTGGGAATTTTGTCCGGCCAAACCGCGCGTGCGCGAGTTTGCCCAGCCGCTGATCGACGGCATGGTCGCGCATCTGCCGGAGGTGGATGAGCGCATCCGGCGCTACTGCGCGAACTACGATTTCAACCGCATCTCGGCGGTCGATCGCAACGTCCTGCGTCTCGCCATTTACGAGATGCTTTATCGCGATGACATCCCGCCGGTGGTTTCGATCAACGAAGCGATCGAGCTGGCCAAGACTTTCGGGGGCGCCGATTCGGGCCGATTCGTGAATGGAATTCTCGACCGCGTGAAAGATGATCTCACCCGGCCCTTGCGCCAAGCGGCTACGGGAAAGCCCGCGGAAAACTCGGAATGAATTTTCTTAAGTCGCTGGTTGAAAAATTTACCGGCAAGCCAGTCGATTGGGATGAACTGGAGGAGATGCTGATTCGCGCCGATCTCGGCGTGCCGATGAGTTTGCGCATCGTCGAGTCACTTCGGAAGCGCGCCCTGACTTTCAAAATCACCGCGGCCGATGTCGCCGAAGTGGCGCGCGAAGAAATCATGCGCATCCTGCCGCTCGCGCCGTTGCCGATCACGCCGCTGCCGGCTAAACCAAAAGTGCTTTTGATCGTGGGCGTGAATGGCACTGGCAAGACGACATCGACCGCGAAGCTGGCGCATTTTTTTAAATGCAATCGGCACTCCGTGTTGCTCGCAGCTGCGGACACATTTCGCGCCGCCGCGATCGAGCAACTCGGCATCTGGGCCGAACGGCTGGAGGTGGAAATGATTCGCGGACAATATAACGCCGACCCGGCCGCGCTTTGTTACGAAGCCTACGAGTCCGCGGATCGCCGGAACATCGAGTTCCTGATTTGCGATACGGCTGGCCGTCTGCACACGAAAAGCAATTTGATGGCGGAGCTTAGCAAAGTGAAACGCAGCATCGCGAAGCACGATGCGCAAGCGCCGCACGAAATCTTGCTGGTGGTGGATGCGACGACCGGCAGCAACGCGCTGGCGCAGGCGCGCGAGTTTCATCAATCAGTCGGCCTAACCGGTTTGATCGTGACCAAACTCGATGGCAGCGGCAAGGGCGGCATCGTCATCGCGATTCAAGATGAGCTCGGTCTGCCGACGCGCTTTGTCGGCACGGGCGAGAAGCTCGATGACTTTGCGCTATTCGACGGACGCGATTTCATCGCGAAGATGATTTAGGCGGCGTTTTTGTCTCGGGTAGGGTGGGCGTCTCGCCCGCCGGTTTTGGCATCTTGCCAAAACAATCTTTCCAAGTTCGTGATCGCGA
>JBDUCP010000043.1:0-11180 GCA_040003405.1 Verrucomicrobiota bacterium | reverse complement strand
CGAACATTTTCGCCTGCAATTCCGGTTCGTGAATGCGAATGCTGCCGCCGCCGATCTCGACTCCGTTCAACACCACGTCGTAAGCATCCGCACGCATCTCGCTGAATTTTCTCGCATCAAGCAACGTCGCATCTTCCGCTTTCGGGCGCGTAAACGGATGATGCATCGCATTCCATTTGTTTTCCTCCGCGCTCCATTGCAGCAGCGGAAAATCGGTCACCCACAGAAAATCGAGTTGTTCCGAGTTTTCGGTCAACTTCTGAATTTCCGCGATGCGCAGCCGGATGCGGCCGAGCACTTCGCAGGCGACCTCCCATTTGTCGGCCGCAAAGAAAACGCAGTCGCCCTCTTCGATTTGCAGTTTGGATCGCAGCGCTTCCTTTTCGCTTTCGGAAAAAAATTTCACAATCGGCGACTTCCATTCGCCATTTTCGATCTTGATAAACGCTAGTCCTTTCGCGCCATAGAGCTTGGCCATGGCCGTGAGCTCATCGACCTGACCGATGGTGATGCCGGCAAATCCTTTCGCGTTGATTGCTTTGACGACGCCGCCGGAGTCGAGCGCGCCGCGAAACATTTTGAAACTGCTCGCACAAAAAATATCTGCGAGATCGACCAGGCCCATCGCGAAACGACGATCCGGTTTGTCGCTCCCATATTGGTCAATCGCTTCTGCGAAAGTCATGCGCGGAAAGGGCGTGCCGATCTCGAGGCCGCGCGCGGACCGGAAGACCGCCGCCAGCATGCCTTCGGTCAGCGCGTAGATGTCGTCCGGCCTAACGAATGACGCTTCGATGTCGATCTGGGTAAATTCCGGCTGCCGATCGGCGCGCAAATCTTCATCGCGAAAACATTTCGCGATCTGAAAATATTTTTCGATGCCGGCGACCATAAGCAGTTGCTTGTACTGCTGTGGCGCCTGCGGCAGGGCGTAGAATTTTCCCGGCGAAAGACGACTCGGAACCAGGAAATCGCGCGCGCCCTCCGGCGTGCTCTTGGAAAGGATAGGTGTCTCGATTTCCAAAAATCCCTGCTCGTCGAGAAAGTCGCGCGTCGCTTTCGTGATCTTGTGCCGCAGCCGCAGATTGTGCGTCAACTGCGGCCGGCGCAGATCGAAATAGCGATAGGTCAGCCGCAAATCCTCATTATGAATATCGGCATCGATCGGGAAGGGCAGCGCCTCGGCGCGGTTCAACATGGTCAGCGCATCGGCCACGATTTCGATGTCGCCTGTCGGCAGCTTCGGATTTTCCGTTCCCGGCAAACGCGCCGCGACCCTGCCCGCGACGCTGATCACATCTTCGCTGCGCAATTCATGCGCTTGCCGTGCCGCTTCGGCATTTTCTTCCGGCCGAAAAACCACCTGCGTTAAGCCTTCGCGGTCGCGCAGGTCGATGAAAATGACGCCGCCGTGATCGCGGCGGACGTGCACCCAACCGGCGAGCGTAGCCGTGTGTCCGATGTCGGTTTTACGCAACTCGTTGCAATGGTGGGTGCGATACATGGGCGGCTAAGGTGACACAAGAGTGGCCACACGGGCAGCGAGTTCGTCCTGCGATACGAGGCTTTGTTCGCCCGTGCGCAGATCCTTCAGTTTCAATTGCGGCCACTCATCGCCCACCAGAGCCGCCAGCCGCGCACCCAGTTGCTCGGCCGTTTGAAATTGCTTCCCCACCTTTGCCGGTGCGAGAGCGTAATCGACGCGGTAATTCCGATTGCGCAGCCGTTGCACTTGCGCGAGCGCATCCGCGCGGCGTTCCTCCTTGGCGATAACAAAATAGATATCCAGATTTTGCCGCGTCGAAATCGCCGCATCGCGTTGCGCTTTCGCTTTTGGATGTTCCGCGATTAATTCTGCCAGCACGACATCCCCGATGGCGAAACCGAGTGCCGGCAGCGAGACGGCGCCGTCGCTTAATTGCGCGATCAAGTTATCGTAGCGGCCGCCGCCGGCGAGCGCGCGCAGTTTGCCGCCGCGATCGAACGCCTCGAAAACAACTCCGGAATAATAGGCGAGGCCGCGCACGATCCCCAGATCAATCCTGACAAAGTCGGCTAGCTCGCGCTCTTTCAGTGCGGCCACCAGCTGATCCAGTTTTTCGCTCTTGCCTTCTCCATCGAGAATTTTGAAGGCCGGCTCGGCCAACGCACCGAGGCGCGCCGCTGTTTTTTCGCGAGGCTCGCGTTCGCTTCTATCGATCGTCTGCAAAACTTCCTGCCATTTTTCCTCGGGCACATTCTGCGCGCGTAGAAAATCGATCCAGAACTGGCGGTCGCTGATGCGGACGACGACATCCTCCGCCATAAAACCGAACGCGCGCAGCAAATCCACACAGAGCGCGATCAACTCGACATCCGCCGCCAGCGATTCCTCGCCGATGATGTCGGCATTGAATTGATAGTGCTCGCGCAGACGGCCGCGCTGCTGTTTTTCGTAGCGGAAACATTGCGGGATCGAAAACCACTTGAGCGGTTTCTTGAATTCACGGTCATGGGCCGCGATGACGCGCGCGAGAGTGGGCGTCAGCTCCGGACGCATCGTCACCTCGCGGTCGCCCTTGTCGGTGAAATTGAAAAGCTGCGCGACAATCTCCGGACCGCTTTTTTTCGTGTAGAGCACCGTCGGCTCAAGAACAGGCCCGTCCCACTCCACGAATCCATAGCGCCGCGCGACTTCGCGCCACTTCTCGAAGATGTAGTTACGCGCCGCGCAATCACTGGGCAGGAAATCGCGGAAACCTGGCAAAGTTTGCATGATTAGAGGCAGCCGCCCTCGTGCCGCGAAACGAAAAGAGAGTGCGGTTGAATAAACTCCAGCTTCGAGCAGTCGGATAGATGCACGACGGAGACCATCCGTTTAACCAAAGAAAGACACAAACATGAAACAAAACAGATTAATGAAATTATTGGCCGCCGGAGCAGTCAGCGCCCTCGCGCTCAGCACCGCTTTCGCGCAGGAATCATCTTCGACCACCACGACCACCGCTGGCACAGCCGGCGTGAGCACCAGCACGTCGACCAGCAGCATCGATGGCGCAGGAACGATCACGACTTATTCCCCGGGAACTGATTACCTCTCCGTCCGTACTGAAACGAGTGCCGAACCGGTGAAGTATTACTACAGCCCGAAGGAAACCATCGTGGTTGATTCCGAAGGTAAAACCGTTGACTGGAAGTATGTCCGCTCGGATATGCCGGTGAAATACACCTACGTGAAAGAAGGCGATCGCATGATGGTCCGCAAGATCACGCTGACCAAGCCGGTTTCGTACTACGAAAAGACGACGACCACCACGACGACGACCAAGCCCTAACGGGAAGTCGATAGTCGAAAATTCGAGTCCCCGCGGAACGTGTTTCCGCGGGGACTTTTTTTAGTCGCCGTAACCGTGCGGAAATTTCTGGTGCCACTTCCAGGCACTAGCAATGATCTCTTCCAGACTTTGAAATTGCGGTTGCCAGCCCAGTTCCCGCTTAATTTTTTCTGACGCCGCGATCAGCCGAGCCGGATCGCCCGCGCGCCGCGCTTTTTCGATGACCGGAATCTCGCGCCCGGTAATCTTGCGGCTGGTCTCGATCACTTCGCGTACACTAGAACCGCCGCCGGTGCCGAGATTGTAGAATTCACTTTTGACCGCGCGCGCTGCTAGCATATGGGCGCGCGCCAGGTCGAGAATGTGGATATAATCGCGGATGCAGGTGCCGTCCGGCGTGTCGTAGTCGGTGCCGAAAATTTCGACCTGTGACTTTTGTCCCAGCGCGACCTTCAACACATTGGGGATGAGATGTGTCTCGAGACGATGTTCTTCCCCGAAGTTTTCTGAAGCGCCGGCGGCGTTGAAATAACGGAGCGCGACGAAGCGCAATCCATGAATCTCATCGTACCAGCGCAGAATTTTTTCGAAAGCGAGTTTGGATTCGCCGTAGGGATTGATGGGGCGCTGCGGCAAAGTCTCATCGATCGGGACGCGCTCCGGTGGACCGAAAGTGGCGCAGGTCGAAGAAAAGACCAATCGCTTTACGCCAGTCGCGACCATGCCATCGAGCAAGTTCAGACCGTTGCTTATATTATTGCGAAAATATTTCGACGGATTCTCCATCGACTCCCCCACCAGCGCGCTGGCCGCGAAATGCATGACGGCGTCGGGTTGGAATGAAGCCAGCGTGGACTGAATTTTTTCGCGCTCTGCCAGATCGCCTTCGATAAATTGCGCGCGCGGATCGAGCGCGCGACGATGGCCTTCGCTCAGGTTATCGAACGTGGCTACTTCGTGACCCTCGTTCAGCAACAACTCCGCGCAGACGCTGCCGATGTAGCCCGCGCCGCCGACGACCAGAATTTTCATCGGAGAAGTTGGAGCGCGGCGGTACGCCTTAACTTTTGTTTGCTTCCAGCGCGGCGATCATGCGCCGCACGAGCCGATTTTTCTTTCGGGGGTTGAGCACGTGCAGGCTTTGCTGTTTCGATCCCCATTCCAGGATGTCGATATCGACATGGCGCACGCCCCATTGTCGCATGGTGAGACGGCTCGTTTTGTATAAGTCGATCGTGTTTGTGCCGATGAGCGCGCCGCCGTAATCATCGATGATGTATTGCTCGCGCGTACCGACGATTTGGAACCGGGTCCCGAGCGGAAAGCGCGACCAATCCGAGGCAGCACTCATTACGTTGCGGCCCGAGAGATTGGTGCCGATGGCGTTATGCCTCCCGCCGGGTTCGGTGTGGGTGTAGGCGGTGGTGCGGATGTTGGCGACACGGCGCGTGCCGGTCATGGAAGTAGGGCCGGTCTGCGGACCAAAGCCGGAACTGGGCGTCTCGCAACTGACGAGAAAACAAGCGAGAGCGCCCGGTAAAATTAACTTGAGAAATATGCGCATGGCCTGGAAAACCCGGTGCATAATCATTGCAGCCGCCGGGGGCAAGCTATAATTTGCGCGGCCCTTCGCTCGATCATGTGCCCCCTGCGCGCAAACCAAGCTCTCATCGCTGACGACATCGTGCTCGATGGCCGTCTCGCACTTTTTCATCAGCAAGAGCGCTGGCTGGCGGTGGCCGATTTACATTTCGGCTATGAACTAAGTCAGCGCGCCGCCGGATGGCTGGTGCCGTTGTGGGGATGGGATCGATCGAGGAGCGGTTAAAAGCGCTGATCGAGGATTACCGGCCCGCTCGTCTGCTTATTGTCGGAGATCTGGTGCATGATCGCTCGGTCGCGCAGGAAGCGAGCGCGTTGACTGGTCGCCTTGGCGAAAGTTGTGAGACCATTGTCATCGCGGGAAATCACGACCGGCAGTTGGGTTCAGAAGTACGATTTCTGGATTCGTGGGAATCGGAACGTTTCCATTTTCACCACGGTCATTGTGCGGCGGAAACGGCGGGGAAAATCCAAATCATCGGTCATCATCATCCAGCCGCCACACTTCGAGACGGCGCCGGGTTGCACTTGAAGTATCCCGCCCTCGTTCAAACGGATGGCTGTTGGATTTTGCCCGCGTTCTCGCCGTGGTCGGCTGGGACGGCGTGGAAACCCAGTCCCGCGAGCCGCGTCTGGATTTGCACCCCGACGCGGGTGTTTCCGCTGCAAGCGCGCGAGCCTGCGTCCGCCTAAACGCGTGCGGTTCCCGCCATTTCCGATGTGCAATGCGGGCAACGCGTCGCTTTGATCGGAATCGTCATCGAGCAATACGGACAGTCCTTCGAAACGGGCGCCACGTCCGGCTTCCGCTTTTTCAGGCGGTTCAGCGCTCGCACCACCATGAAGATGCAGAACGCGACGATGAGAAAATTCAGAATCAGCGTCACGAAGTTTCCGTAGTTCCACGTGATCGCGCCGAGCTTGGCCGCTTCTGCAGGCGTGGCAAAAGCGGCACCGTTCGGAGCGCCGCGCAGCACCATGAATTTATTGGAAAAATCGAGGCCGCCCGTCAGCAAACCGAGTGGCGGCATGATGATGTCCTTGACGAGCGAAGCGATGATGGCGCCGAACGCCGTGCCAATGACGATGCCGACCGCCATATCGACGGCGTTCCCTTTGATGGCGAATTCTTTGAACTCTTTAAACATTCGCGGATTCTTCTATCCCACGACCACGTTCACAAGTTTTTTCGGGACAACCACAATCTTGCGGATTGTCTTGCCGGCCACGAGCGCGGCGATTTTTGGATTCGCGAGCGCAGCTTTCTCAAGCTCGGCGTCCGGCATATCAATCGCGACGGTGATGACGTCGCGCCGCTTCCCATTCACCTGCAACACGACCTCGACTTCGTCCGTCACGAGCAACGCTTCGTCATAATCCGGCCACGCCTGTTCGGTGATCTGACCACTGCCGCCAAATTTTTCGCTCAACGTTTCCCACAGCTCGGAGCTGAGGTGCGGCGCGAAGGGATTGAGCAGGATGAGAAATGTCCGCATGGATGAAAGCGGCACCACTTCCGCTGTGGTAAACGCGTTCACAAAAATCATCATCTGCGAGATCGCGGTGTTGAAAGAAAGCGTCTCGATGTCTTCGGTAACTTTCTTGATGGTAGCGTGCAGAATTTTCTGCTGGGCCTTTGTTTGCGCAACGTCCCGCACCGCAGTCGAAAGTTCCCATTCGCCCGCTTGATTCTCGTTCATGATCAAACGCCACACGCGGGCGAGGAAGCGCGCTACACCTTCGACGCCGCGCATGCTCCATGGTTTCATTTGCTCAAGCGGCCCCATAAACATTTCGTAGCAGCGAAAGGCGTCCGCGCCGTGGATTTTGATCACATCCAGCGGGTCGATTACGTTGCCCCAGCGCTTCGACATTTTCCGACCATCCTCGCCGAGAATCATTCCTTGGTTCACGAGGCGCTGAAACGGCTCGGGCGTCGAGAGATAATCGAGATCGAAGAGAACCTTGTGCCAGAAACGCGCGTACAAAAGATGGAGAACAGCGTGTTCCACTCCGCCAATGTAGAGATCGACTCCGCCTGGTTTACCGCCTCCCATCCAATACTGCTCGGCTTCCTCGCCGACGAAGCGTTCGTGATTTCCGGGATCACAAAATCGCAGGTAGTACCAACAGGAGCCGGCCCATTGCGGCATCGTGTTGGTTTCGCGGGTGGCGTTTTCTGAATACCGGATCCAGTCTTTCGCCTTGGCCAGCGGGGGCTCGCCGGTGCCGGTTGGCTTGTAATCCTCGAGCGGCGGAGGAACGACCGGCAATTCCGTTTCCTCCAGCGCGCGGTGATTCCCCTCTTCCCAGACCACCGGGAACGGCTCACCCCAATAACGCTGGCGCGAAAAAAGCCAGTCCCGCAATTTGTAATTGATCGCGCTTTTACCTTGGCCGCGCTCCTCGAGCCACGTGGTGATTTTCGTTTTTGCTTTACCACTCGTTAGGCCATTGATGAGCGGGGAGTTGATGGCGATGCCGTCTCCGACGAATCCAATGGCATCTTCGCCGCCAGGCGGTTTTACGACTTCGATCACTGGCAATTCGAACTTGCGCGCGAATTCCAGGTCGCGCTCGTCGTGTGCCGGCACGCCCATGATTGCGCCGGTGCCGTAGCCCATCAGCACGTAGTCGGCGATCCAGATGGGGATGGCTTCGTCATTCGCCGGATTGATGGCGAACGCGCCGGTGAAGGCGCCCGTTTTTTCTTTTGCCAGATCCGTCCGTTCCAAATCTGATTTTGCCGCGATGTCCGTGCGATATTTTTCGATCGCTTCACGGCGATCTTCCGTCGTGATTTGACCAACCAGCGGATTTTCTGGTGCGAGCACCATGTATGTCGCGCCGTAAAGTGTGTCGGGCCGCGTGGTAAACACGCGAATTCTTCCTTCCCTCTGTTGGATCGTGAAATCGATCTCTGCGCCTTCGCTCTTGCCGATCCAATTTCGCTGAAGCGCTTTAATCGAAGCGGGCCAGTCCAAACCTTCAAGCTCGTCCAGCAGCCGCTCGGCGAACGCGGTGATCCGCAACATCCATTGCCGCATCGGTCGCCTAACGACCGAAAAGCCGCCGACCTCGCTCTTGCCATCGACCACCTCTTCGTTTGCCAAAACCGTCCCGAGCTCCGGGCACCAATTTACCGGCACCTCTGCGATATACGCCAGTCGCACGCTGTTCGGATCTGCTCCACCATAAGTAGAGATCGGCTCCGCTTGGTTTGTCGCGGGGTTGAGCCATGAATTGTAGATCTTGAGAAAAATCCACTGCGTCCAGCGGTAGTACCGCGGATCGGTCGTGTTGACTTCGCGCTCCCAATCGTAGGAAAAGCCAATGCGTTGCAACTGCGCCTTGAACTTGGCGACATTCTCGCGCGTCGTAACCGCGGGATGCTGGCCGGTCTTGATCGCGTATTGTTCGGCCGGCAATCCAAACGCATCCCAGCCCATCGGATGCAGAACATTAAATCCGCACAGGCGTTTGTAGCGCGCGACAATGTCGGTTGCGGTGTAACCCTCCGGATGTCCGACGTGCAAACCCGAACCGCTCGGGTAGGGGAACATGTCGAGCACGTAAAACTTTGCTTTGGTCGGATCGAAATTTTCTTCGCCGGGATTCGTGGCGTGAAAAGCGCGCTGCTTTTCCCAGATTGCCTGCCACTTGGGCTCAAGCTGATCGAAGGGGTAAGGTTTGCGTCGCTCGTTCATGGAGAGAGAATGAGGAACACAGGAAACGAGGAAAGAAACTGAAAAATCTTCAGCCTTTGTTTTTTCCTCAATCATTTTATCGAATGCAGACCCTTTTGCTGGCTACTCGCAATGCGCACAAGACGCGGGAATTTTCCGCGATTCTGGGTGACGAATTTGCGGTGCGCGACCTTCGGTCTGAACCGACCTTGCCGTTGGTGGAGGAGACAGGCCGAACCTTTGTCGAGAATGCGATGTTGAAAGCGGTCGCGGCGTCGCAGTGTTTCCCTGGCCTGGTCGTCGCGGATGATTCCGGATTGGAAGTGGACTTGTTAGGCGGCGCGCCTGGCGTTTTCTCGGCGCGTTACGCCGGGGAGCGCGCCGGCGATCAGGAGAACACGAAAAAGTTGCTGCGCGAAATTGCGCGGTGCGGCTCGTCGATAGGATTGCCCACGGCCCGCTTTCGCTGCGCCCTGGTCCTCGCGCGGGAGGAAGAAGTTTTAGGAACGTTCGCCGGCGTAGCCGAGGGGGTAATTGTGTCCGCTCCTCGAGGTGACACGGGCTTCGGTTACGACCCGGTTTTCATGCCCGCGGGCGCAACCAAAACATTCGCTGAAATGTCCGCGGCCGAAAAAAATCAAATCAGCCATCGCGCTCAAGCGATTCGCGCCTTACGCGCTGCGCTTCTCGCGTGAGGTTATGCGACCGTTAGGGCTTCTTGGGGGGCGGTGCTCCGGGAGGTGGCGGAACAGTCCCGGGAGCTCCCGTCACCGAGGCAGTCTTGATTTGATACCCGATCTTGGTGATGCCCACTGAGCGTACTTTATCCAGCACACCGATCACGTCGCCGTGGAGCGCGAGTGTTTCGGCGCTGATCGAAATTTTAACGTCGCGATTTGCTTCATGAAGCTTGAAGAGCCTCTGGTGCACCTCGTCGAAATTAACCGGCACGTTATCGAAATAAATCAGCCCGCCCTCAGCGACGCGGACGGAGACATAATCTTTCTCCTGATTGGGTGGGGGCGGGGGTGAGTTTCGGCTCGGCAGGTTTACCCGGATTCCTTTCATGTGCGTCTGGCTGAGACTTACCATCATGAAGCTGGCGAGCAGGAAGAACATGATGTCGATCAACGGGATAATTTCGATCCGCGCGTGCTTGTGCGGAATTGGCGATCTCATTTTCATAATTAACCTTGCCGAAATTCTCCGTTAATACGACGCACCGGTGAGGGTGAAAGTAATCGGAATTCTCACGCGCGGCGCCGTTCCCGGTTTGAACCTTGCGCCGCGGAACGCCGAGGTGGCGGCATTGTCCAAGATCGGACTGCCTGTGCTCGAACCCATGCTCGCACTAGTCACACTTCCGTCGGAGCCGACGGAAACGACGATTGTGCCGCTGCCGGTAATTTTCGATTTGCGCGCTTCATAAGGGTATTGAATGCGGGGCTTGAAAATCATGGCGGCCTTGCCGGTTGGCGCGGGACCGGAAGGAGCTGATGAAGCGGGCCGGGCGATAGGCGCGACCGGCTTGGTGGAAGGTGGCCGTTTCGGCGGTGGCGTCGGTTTCTCCTCGACGAATTCTGGTTTCTGCTCGGGCATCGCATCCGGGGGCGGCGGGGGTGGCGACTCTTCTTCCGGCGGAGGTGTCGGCTGTGGTGGCTCCGGCTGCGTCTCGAGCGATAATTCAACTGCTTCCGGAATCTGGGACAAATCTTCCGGCGGCGCTTCTTTTGGATGGAGAGAAGCGATGGCTACCGCCGCAAAGTGAATCGCAGCGGCTCCGCCGAGAGCTGCCCAAACCTGCCAGCGTGGCGGCGGTCGATAAAGAAGTGGCCCAGGCATATTATTTATTTCGGCGCAGGAATGCCCGAAGACGCCTGGCTCTTGATCTCAAACGATATCTTGGTGAAACCGGACGAACGAATTTGATCCAGAACGCGAGTCACATTTCCATGGACTGCCTCGGCGTCACCCCGGATAAAAATCTTCGCTTCGGGATTAGTCGCATATACTTTTATCAGGCGTGGAAGAACTTCTTCGAGCGGGATTTTCTCTTTATCGAAGTACGTGAAACCATCGCGATCCACCGACAAGCTGACGTAATCCTTTTTCGATTGCGTTTCGCCAGAGATGCCGATCGGCAAGCTCACTTTCATGCCCTTCATTGTGGTCTGGCTCAGACTCACCATCATAAAACTCGCGAGCAGAAAGAACATGATGTCGATCAACGGAATGATCTCGATCCGCGCGTGTTTTTTTGGAATGGGCGAGGCGAGTTCCATAAGAAATCTCTAGATCGATGAGCGCGTGGCGGAAGTCGGGGTGGTGCCCGGGATTTCCACGCCGTGCGTTTTACTTTGAGCTTCCAACATCACCTCCAGGTTTGTCGCTGCTGTCTGCAGCTCGAACTCCAGGTTCGACACTCGAGAAGTGAAAAAGTTAAACGGAATCAGCGCGAAAATGGCGATGCCAAGACCGCACGCCGTGGCGATGAGCGCTTCCGCGATACCGCCGGTTACCGCTTGCACCGCCAGCTCTTCGTTGCCGAGGAAGCTGAACGATTTCATCAAGCCCGTGA
>JBDUCP010000042.1:0-11185 GCA_040003405.1 Verrucomicrobiota bacterium | reverse complement strand
TTACCCACAGCGCGATGATCGGTGTAAGTAATGCGCGTGCTGATGCGGCCTTGCTTAGCGAGCATGGAGCCGCTCATGTCGGAGGCTAACTCGATCGGCACAGGCTTGCCGTCGGCCATGAGGCGGTAGCGTGTCATCGTTTCAAAACGATCGATCTTTGCGATCAACTTCACGCGGGTCGGCTTGGTGGAGGTGAAACGGGCCTCTTCAATGAAGGGCATGGCGCCGGTCGTGTTGACGACAACCTCCCCGGTGGCGTTCGCGGAGATGTCGACGTCGCTTACCATCACCGTTTCCTTCGCAGCGAGGCAAAGTGGAAGATGGTCCGGCCGCGAGCATCGATGGTGCTGGTCGCCGGCTTGGCAAAATATCCGGCGACACGGCCGTAGTAAGCCTGGCGTCGCTTGGGTAGCGCGTTGCGATATTCCTTCTGTTGATCGGCATCGGGCGACTTACCGTCGATCGAGATCATGGTCCAACGCTGCTCAAACGGCTTAGCAGGATCCCATCGTTCGACAATGACGTGCCCCTCCTTCTTATCACCCTCGGTTGACTCTGTCCGCACGGTTCGCGTGTAGGCATAGTCGTCCGCCGTGACCGTGCGCGCGTGCGCGATGATTCGCGTTTTCAATGCATCCGCGTTGGCGTCGCTAGTCTCCGCAGCCAGAAGTGATACGAGCGGAAGGAAAGCAACCAGAGCGGGAAGGGCAAAACGGATTCTCATGAAATAAGAAGCTCCTACACGAGAGAGACGGACAAGTCGAGTCGCAAGCCCTAGCTTTGTCCTTGGGAATCAGCGAAAATGTTGGAGAGTGGGCGCATGGCAATTGATCGTCGAGCATTTTGGTCCCTTCTAGCCTTTCTCCTGCTTGCCCGGTTCGCCGTGGGCGCGGATAACGACCGCACCGAGGACGCCATCCGCGCGATGGTAGAGGCAGAAAAACAATTCTACCAGACCGGACAGGAGCAAGGGACACGAGCTGCGTTCCTCTTGTTCCTCGCCGACGATGCTGTTGTCTTCCGTCCGGGACCTGTCAATGGCAAGAAGGCTTGGACCGAACGAGCGGAGACGGGACTTTCGCTGGTCTGGCAGCCGACCTTTGCGGCAATGGCGCGCAGCGCAGATTTCGGATACACCACCGGCCCGGCGGAATGGAAGGCGAAGAAAGAGGATGAGAAGCCGCTGGGTTACGGTCAGTTTGTTTCCGTCTGGAAGAAGCAGAAGGATGGCACGTGGAAAGTAGCTCTCGACGTCGGCACGGAGAACCCGCGGCCCGTCAATTCGCCTGACGGTCTTCAAATGCTTTCCACCGATGATGGACTAAATGCTCCGGTTGATCTCACCCTTGCGCACAAGGCCCTGCGCGAGGCGCAGAAGAAATTTGCCGAAGCCGCCAGGAGCGACTCAACTACGGCCCTGCTCTCTGTCGCGACCAATGAAATACGAGCCTACCGCGAAGGTGTTTTTCCTTCAGTCGGGAAGGACGCCACAGCCTTAATGTTGAGTGTCAAACGCGGGAAGATGTCGCTTGAACAAATAGCAGGCGATATGAGTCGCTCCGGCGACATGGCATATAGCTACGGTAAGTACACTACCCTCGCCCAAGACAATGAACAAGGTTACTATCTGCAAATCTGGCAGACCGATGCCAAAGGAGCCTGGAAGGTCGTGATCGACTTACAAAAGAATCTGCTTCACCCGGAAAAGAAGCCAGCCAGTTAGCCCCCCGTCGAGCTACGGCTTCGCTACCTCCCTCTTCGCCGGCCGCAGAATTAACTCGCCTAACCAATCCGAATGCGCGATACCCTTCCGATAAGCATCGAGAGAATCCGGCGAAGAATTAACGCGCAGGTTACTATAGGTCTGGTCAGGATTCTCCCAGCGCTCATGCCAGTAAATCGCCGCCTTAATGCGCGGGTACCGCGTGCGAAATAACTCAAGACCCTCCTTAATCCAGTCTCCTTTGCTACCGGAGTGTGGAAACTCACCCGTAGCCCACTCCGCGATCATAATCGGCGTGTCGGGATCAAGACCCGACATCTCCTGGTAAGGCCAATCCACCAGCGCGGGAATGCGCGCCCATGGTTCATCCTTAAATTGCTGGCCATACACACTCATGCCCAGCCAATCGACATACTCCTTACCGGGATAGTAAGCCGGTGCGAAATTCCAGGTATCGAGCGGATAGGAATAGTTATTGGTATGGAACATCCACTTGATGTTGCTGGCGCCGCGGGCGCGCGCGCAATCGACTACATAACGATAAGCCTTCTTAAACTGCTCCGGGCCTTGCCAGTTCGCTTGTTCCTTATTCCACGTGTCGGCCCCGTAGAAGGTGCCGGACCATGGAAACCACTCCCCATTCATTTCGTTGGCAAACACTACAATCATGGGTTTCCCGAAAGCCTTCGCGGCGTCGGCCCAGCGATCGATATAATCGTCCCAAGTACCCGCCACAATTGCGGTGAGACTGAACCTATCGGGTCCGAAGTTCTGCTCGTACGGCTTGTCCCAGGGCGACCAAAAAACGAGCGGCAACGAACCGTGCCGCCAGATCACGTTAAGATTGGCGGTGGGAAAGCTATCTTCGCCCCAGTAACTAGACGAGGCGATAATCGCCTGGTGTTTGCCGACCATGGTCTCGAACGCTTCGATCTCGTCCGCGCTGACCTCGTCTTCTTCATCACCGAAATCGATGAAAGCACCCGTGTAGGCGCCATGCTCTGGGATGACCACTTCGACGGGAACATTTTGGTCAATCGGCTTGGCTGGCCCGCCTTTGCCGCAACTTGCGAGTAGCAGTGTTAGGGCAAGGACGGCGCATATCGCGATACGGATTATCATCTTAGGTGTTTGCTCGAACATCGGAGTTCGCGAATAAATAGACCGAGCCATGCCCATTCTCAGATTCACAGTTTCGCCGAGCTTGTGCGTGAGAGCAATTTGTGTCGTCGCACTTTTCGTCGCGGCCGACGCGCCGACTGCAGCTTGCGCTGCCCAGCGCAACGAGCCTTTTGCGGCGTCGGCAACTGTGCTTATTAATCGACCGGCAAATCGATTTGTGCCAGTAGAAGCAATCGGCGCCGGTATTGATGGCCACGAACGCGGCGACTGCGCGCGGATGTTCTCGCCGCCAAACATTCGGTTGATGCGCTCAGCGGGACTCGGGCCGTTGACTTACCGCTTGCGTACTGAATTAGCGGGCGAAGCCTGGCACTGGAACCCGCGCGGCTCATGGAGTGATCCATCTCACCAATGCGGCTACTGGACTTCCGACGCCTCGTCTCTTCCTACGATAAACCTTTCCTATGGCTATCGCTTGCCGCGCCGTGGCAACACGATCGATCAGGCAAACAACGACGGTTATTCGCGTCTAACCGATGGCGATGATGATACCTACTGGAAGAGCAATCCTTACCTGGACGAAAACTTCGATAATGGCGCGAAGACCGCTCACCCACAGTGGATCGTCGTGGATCTCGGTACACCCAAGCCGGTCAACTGCATCCGCATTCTTTGGGCCGATCCATACGCCGAGGAATACCAGGTGGAATACTGGTCGGGTAACGACCCGATGCATTTGCATCCTGATCAGAAGGATGAATGGCGTGTTTTTGCGCAAGGCTTAGTCCGACAAGGCAGGGGCGGAGAGAGTTTGGTTACCCTAAGTCCCACTCCAGTTCAGGTAAGGTTCGTGCGATTAGTCGCGACGCGGAGTTCGCATACTTCCATGTTGGCATCCAACGACCCACGCGATCGCGCCGGCTTCGCTATTCGCGAGCTAGGAATAGGAAGTATCGAGAGTGCGGGAAGTTTTTGTGATGAAGTCCGACATCGACCCGACCACCGCGGCCAGACAGTTATCTATGTCTCTTCTACAGATCCCTGGCACAGAGCAGTGGACATAGACTATAACACCGAACAACCGGGATTGGATTTTATCTTACAAAGCGACCTTACCAACAAGCTTCCGGTGCTCCTACCAGTGGGTGTCCTTTACGACACACCGGACAATGCGGCAGCGGAGGTACGTTATCTCCTGCAACGAGGCTATCGGCTGGAAGGAATTGAATTAGGTGAAGAGCCTGACGGCCAGTGGATGTCGCCCGAGGATTATGCGACGCTCTATGTCGGATTGGCTCGCAGGCTGCGCAAGCTGGGCGGCACGCTGAAGCTTGGTGGCCCCAGTCTCCAAAACTTCGCTGCGCAGCTATTAACCTGGCCCGATAATGAGGGCAATCGATCGTGGATGAACCGGTTTCTTCGGCGTCTTAAGGATGAGGGTTCTGCCTTGGACTTCTTCTCCTTCGAATACTACCCGTTCGACGACATCTGTTCCCCCTCGTCGCCGCAGTTACTTGAAATACCCGGGCGATTGGAAGCCATGCTGTCGAGCTTGCGAGCTGATGGCGTTCCTTCGGACATTCCCTGGTTTTTGACCGAATACGGTTATTCGGTTTTTGGCGGCCGCGCTGAAGTAGACATGGAAGGAGCTTTGTTTCAGGGCGATGTCGTCGGAACCTTTTTGAGCGCAGGCGGGGCGAAATCCTACCTTTATGGCTATGAACCAGACGACGTCGCCAACGAGATCGGCTGCTCATGGGGTAACCTGATGATGTTGCAAGTAAAGCAAACAAGTCCTCGAGTTGCGCGCCTATCCACCTACCATAGTTCGAGGTTGATTACTCAGAAGTGGATGCAACCGACCAACGACTCCCATGAGATATTTCGAGTCATGGTCGAGCGCGACGGCTCTGCCGCGCCGGCCGTTACCGCCTACGCCGTTCATCGGCCCGACGGCAAATGGGCATTGCTCGTCCTTAACAAAGATCCAACAAGATCCGTGCAATTGAATGTGCAGTTCAAACGCTTCGAGTCGCAGCTTTCCACCAGCTTTGTCGGCGAGGTAAGAGTAAGTCAGTTTTCACGAGACCAGTACCACTGGCGCGATAATGGACAGAATAGCCGAGCCACGCGCAGCCTTCCCGCCGCAGAATCTTCGCAACCAGCCGCGCAGTTCTACTGTTTACCGCCGTATTCACTAAATGTTTTGTGCGGAACGATTCCAGATAACTAACGGCTCGTTATGTCTGCACGCTCGTTTCCGCTCGCGCTGGCACAGAGGCGGTTCGTTCCAATTTGCCCCAACTGACCCACGCACCTTTCAACGCGCGCAGAATCGCCTTCCATATCACGTAGCTAAGCATCGGACGATATACCAGACGCATCGGCAGAATGCGCCAGGCGCGCAGCACGCTCTCGCGTTCAATAATGCACGCGAGCGTGGCGAGGCCGACATCGATCGCGAGAAATATCAGAACAAAAGGCAGCACCGCCGTCCACGCACCGAATGGCAGCGACACGATCAACAGCGCATCAACTATGGGAGTGATCGCGATGAGTATGATTTGGAAAAACCAGACGCTCGGTAGGCTAAAACACCCGAGTGCGCGATACTTCCAGTTAAACACCATGTCGCGATGTTTCCACAGACACTGCAGGGTGCCGTAGGCCCAGCGAAAACGCTGCTGCGCGAGCGTTCGTACCGTTTCGGGCGCTTCTGTCCATGCGATTGCCTCCGGCACATAAACAATGCGGGTGCCTTGCCGATGCAAGCTCAGGGTCAAGTCGGTATCCTCTGCCAGCGTCTCTAGACTTAGCCCGCCCACTTCCTCGATCGCCGATTTGCGTATGGCGCTAATTGCTCCAGGAACCACCGTAATACAGTTCCACTTAGTAAAAGCGCGGCGGTCCAGATTAAAGCCACAGGTATATTCCAAGGCTTGGCAGCGCGCGATAAAAGTCCGCAGATTACCGACCTTGGCGTGACCCGAAACCGCGCCGACTTGAGCGTCGGCGAATGGCTCGACTAACCGGCGAAGGGTGTCGCGCTGGCAACGCGTGTCGGCATCGAGAAAGACGACGATGCCGGTGCGCATAGCCGAGAGGCCCCGCTCAAGCGCACGCGCCTTCCCATGATTCTCCTGACGTAACAAACGAACACGCGAATCAAGAGCAGCTAGCGCTGCAACTTCGCGCGCCGTATGATCCTGCGAGCCATCATCTATTACGATTACTTCCAGCTCACCGGAGTAATCGGTAGCGAGGACAGAGCGCAAGCTTTCCGTGATGACCTTCTCTTCGTTGAAAGCAGCTATGATAACAGAAATCGGCTGCGTAAAATTTGCCGGACCAAGCCGGCGGAAACGTGCCGCCAGCCAGATCACAATCAAGGTCCGCAGGACGACTAACGCTGTCGTCACAATCATGAAGGCCCAAAGAAATTCTTCGAGCCCGTGAAAAACACGGAATCCCGTGCTGCTCACAAAGTGAGTAAGGGCACGTCCTTTACTTTCCAGCGGTGGCATCAATGCATCTCGCGTCGTGCCCAACAAAGTACTTAGGGAAACAATGGTATCGCCGCGCGCCTGCAGATAATCCAGAATGCGCGGCAATGCTTCGATGGTTTGCCGGCGATCGCCACCGGCATCGTGGAGCAAGATAATGTTGCCATCAGGCCGTTGCTGCTTCACTCGTTGCAGAATAATGTCAGCTCCGGGCTTGGACCAGTCTTGCGGATCAATATTCTCCAGCACTATCAGATAACCCAGGTCCTGTGCTATCCGCAAAGGAGTCAGTTCACTAATCGCGGAAGGGCTGGTGTCCGCAGCAAAAGGCGGCCGGAAAAGCGTCGTCGCGCGACCGGTAATGGTTTCAATGAGTAACTGCGTCGCGTTCAACTCAAGTCGGACGTGCTCAGGCCAGCAAAGGGCCAGGTTCGGATGATAGTAGGTGTGATTACCAATCTCATGGCCTTCCGCCACGATGCGTCGGACTAGCTCGGGATACTGTTCGGCATTGAAACCGACGAGGAAGAAGGCCGCCTTCACGTTCGCCGCTTTCAGAATATCGAGAACCTTCGGCGTCCACTCCGGATCAGGCCCATCATCAAAAGTCAGAGCTACTTGATGCGCGGCGCCGGCTCCTTGATGATAAAGGGTCGGGAACTGCGGGAACTTTGTGTAGGTGGCAGTAAGATACCCTTCCCCATCCAGCGCCAGAGTTCGCCGACCGTCCGCTCGGCTCTCATCCACCGAGACAATTTCGCCATCGCCGATGTCTGCAATCGTATCCGTACCTTCCAGGACTTCCAGTTGAGCGCGCGTTGCTGGATCCGGATTGAAGTCGCGTGGAACATTCAGTGCCTCCCAAATCGCCACATCCTCTGTCCCGAGGCGGTAAATGGCAATACCGCCTGCCTTGCCATCGCGCACGGCCCCTAACTGGTTAAGAAAAGTGGCCACATCAAGAAACCAGACGGAGTGGTTTTTATCCGCGTCCTCATAGTAAAAGTAAGGATTGTAATCCGGTGCGCCGATACTTAACGATTCGACCTCAGCATAACTGGCCCGACTCATCGCCTCCGGAAAACTAATCAACTCCGCTTTCTTCCCCCCACCCATCCAATCGTAACCGTAGCTGCCGAGAGCGATGATCCACTGCTTCGTATCCGCGCCCTCAAGCAAGACATGCAGCCAACCTTCGAACCAGCGCCTGGATCCAAGTGGCCCGGGCGGATCGATGTCTGAGGTCTCATCAAACAAGAGCGCGACAAAGCGATCAATGTTATCGGATAGCTCTTCAAAATCGATGTAGTCAAGCTCCTGCCCTGGTTGCACGCAAAGCCATAGCTCTTTGTCATCGTAATGCAGAGCATCAGCGAACCGGTCCAGGAATGAGGTAATGTCATTCCGATAGGCTGGATCGACTTGCTGCCAATCCACCACCAAGCCCGCCGCCTTGGCCTCATTTAAAATAGCTAAGACCTTTTGGATAAAACGGTCCTGCTGTTCCGGTGAGCCATGCGCCAGATTCTCCACCGCCTCCGGCTGCCACCTATCGCCTACCAGGTTGGTTAGCAGCGGCATTAAGGCCAGCCCCTTGCTAGCCGCAAGCTTGGGGATACGGCTATCTGCGTCCACTTGCAGGTCGCCCGCCCCATTTGTCATCGCCATCCATTCCGGGCAAACATGAGTCAACTGGGCCGAATGTTGTTCCAGCGAGGTATAGCTATAAGCGTCCCCGTTAGTGTAGAAACCCAACCGTACTTCATCGATGGTCGCTTTCTTGCGCGGATGAGCCGCGGGCGTGGCTGGAGCCCCGGCCGGTTTCTTCGCCGCCAGGCGCGCTGCGGCGAATTTTTCCCATAAGGCGGCGCCAACAGGCGGTTGTCCGGCTGGGTTTACTTTTTGGAAGGACTTAAGTTGTCCCTTTAACTGTCGCAAAGAAAAAGGCAGGCTCAATTGCGGTGCGACAAAGAGGGTCTGCACAAACAGGATAATGGCGAGAAATACCAGCAACCCGACTATCAACACAGCAAGACGAAGGCGCGGCCATCGCTTCCCGGCAGGATCGGAAAAGACGAAAGGCGTTACGGGATGCACGGGACTGTTCGGCATGCGCGCCTATGATCGCATTGAAACGGTGGGAACCAAAATCTAGGAATGCCGGAAGCGGCGGAGCGAAAGAAACTCTATTCCATGCCGCGAGCCACCATCCAGCGCCAAGTCAGCTCCGATCTCGCCCACAACGGGTGCAAACTTAAAACCGTGGCCAGAAAACCCTCCGCATAAGACAACGCCCGGATAGTTCGGGTGACAATCGATCACGAAATGCTGATCGGGGGTCAGCGTATACATACATGCCTTCCCTTCGCGGAAAGTCTGCGCCGCGCCTGGCATCCACTGCTCCAAGGCGCTTGTTATCGGTCCAATATCGCAGACCAGATCTACCGTCCGGTCGATGTCGTTGGCATTCGTTAGGTCTCCCCAACCATGAAAAGCGGCTTTGACGCCGTCTCCGAAATCGGGAAAGCCATAGAGCGGCCCGGGAAGACCCCGGCGATCAAGAAGGAATCCCGGAAATTTCGACGCGCCATAAGCACCGGTGGAGGGAGAGAACCAAGCCTGAACGTTGCGCTGCACCTGGACGACAACGCCGAGCGCCTCAAGCGTTTGCTGAAACCACGGCCCCAGAGTTAGAACCAACCTGCGCGCAGATACGGAAGTCCCATCGGCGAGATCGATGGCGAAGGTATTATTAACCGCGCGCCACTTACTCATTGCTGTTTCAAAGCGCAGATGCGCGCCGTTCGTTTCCGCCACGGCGAGATAAGAGCTGATTGCCCGCTCCGGATCTACCACTCCACCGTTTTCTTCAAAAACAGCTACTTCTTCCTCCAGTAATCGGAGTGTGGGATAACGTAGCTTCACCTCTCGTCGGTCTAAAAGCGAGACCGGCAAGCTGTGTTTGTTAGCCGCGTACAGAGTGCCTTTAATGATGTCGCTATTTTCTTCCCCCACGCTTAGCAATCCTGTGATACATAAGATTTCTTCGCCCGTATCGCGTTCCAGCTTCCTCCACAAATCATAGGCCCGAAGAAGTAGTGGCACATAAGCGGGATCTTCAAAGTAGGCCTGGCGAATCATACGGCTCTTACCGCTGGATGCACCAAGGTCATGCCCGCGTGAGAATTGCTCAAATCCGATCGCCGACGCGCCGCGCTCCGCACATTGGGCGAGAATTGCGCTTCCCATCCCGCCCAGACCAATTACTGCAACATCGTAGATCATCTATGTGATACTTAGCTACGTCTTGGAGTAGCAACTCTATTTCAAACAGCAAGAAATAGCGCGTCGGCCCCGCGTCCACCGAGGGTAGGGCATGCGGCTCGCGATGCTTTTCCACTCCCAAAAAGGAGACTCGACCTTTTGTGCGGATCAGTCGAGGTTGCACCTATGGATTATGTGATTCGTCCGCTTACCGGCGCGGATGAACCCATTCTGTGGGAAATGCTTTATCAGGCCTTGCATAGAGGCGCGGCCGAGCCACCGCCGCACGACATCGTGCACCAGCCGGAATACGCGCGCTACGTCGAGAACTGGGGGCGTGAAGGCGATCGCGGATTCGTGGCGCATGATGCGAAGGATCAGCAGCTATTGGGAGCGGTCTGGCTTCGCCCGCCCACGGGTAACGTTACGCCGGAGCTGGCCTTCGCGGTGTCGCCCGGTCAGCGACGGCGCGGTATCGGCGCCGCGTTGCTGACACGATGGGTGCGGGCTAATCCAGAGCAGTCGGAGATTTCGCTCAAAGTAGGAGCGAGTAACCCGGCGATACGCCTTTACGAGCGTTTTGGTTTTAAGGTTGTTGCGGAAGGCGCGACCGCCGTAACAATGCGGCGCGAGGTATAACCAACTAATTGCCGTTAGCGATCCACTTCACCCATGACGATGTCGATGCTACCTAGTATAACCATGACGTCGGCTACGGTATGACCGAGGCACAGGTCTTCCAGGATCGTTAGGTTAATAAAGCTAGGCGGACGCACGCGGTAGCGATAAGGATTCGCGCTGCCATCGCTGATCAAGTAGAAGCCTAGTTCGCCTTTTGGACCTTCGATGCGGCCGTAGGCTTCCCCAACCGGCGGCTTGAAGGCACGGAGCTTGACCTTGGGATTCATCACTGGTCCGTCGGGTATTTGCGCGAAGGCTTGTTTTAGAATGTCGAGACTTTCGCGCATTTCGAGAGCGCGGAGCATTAGGCGATCGTAGCAATCGCCGTGGTCGCCGAGCGGGACACGGAATTTGAAGCGCGGATAGAAGCCGTAGCCATCCACTTTGCGGATGTCGTAGTTAATGCCGGAAGCGCGCAGCATCGGGCCGGTGATGCCGGCGCTGATCGCCAATTCGGCCGAGAGTTTGCCGACATTCTGAGTGCGCACGATGACGATTTCGTTTTGCAAAATTAACTTTTCGAACTCGTCGAGGAAGCGCGGGAACGCAGCGGTGATTTTCTGCGCGCGTTCGATCCAATCCGTGCCGGCATCAACGCGGCAGCCGCCGAACCGCATGTAATCGCACATCATGCGCGAGCCGGAGAGCGACTCGAAGAGATCGAGAATTTTTTCGCGTTCGCGGAACGCATACATGAGCGGCGTGCCCCACGCGCCCATGTCGCTCAGCAAAAATCCGAGTAGCGAAGTGTGATTCTGCAATCGCGTCAGCTCGGCCAGGATAACGCGCAAATATTCGGCACGCTCGGGAACCTCGATGCCGGCCAGCCTTTCGACGCTGAGCGCGTAGGCCCAGTTGTTGGTCATCGAGCAAAAATAATCGAGCCGATCGG
>JBDUCP010000041.1:0-11282 GCA_040003405.1 Verrucomicrobiota bacterium | reverse complement strand
AGGTAATCGCGCAGCCAGCTCGAGAGACTGATGTGCCAGCGATGCCAGAAATCCGAGATGTTGTTCGCGAAATAAGGGAACCGAAAATTAACTGGCAGTCGGTAGCCGAGTAATCCGGCGGTCGCGATCGCCATGTCGGTGTAACCGGAGAAATCGCAGTAGATTTGGATCGCATAGAAGAGCACCGCGACCCACGCGCTCGCCGCGGTGAAGTTCCACGGCGTCTCGAAATAGCGATCGACGAACGGCGCGACCGCATCGGCGATGCACGCTTTCTTGATGAACCCGGTGAGGAACAGCACCAGCGCGCCGCGCCCATCGACGTCGGCGAAACGGCGGAGGCTTTGCAGCTGCGGCAAAAAAGCCGACGCGCGCACGATCGGCCCGGCGACCATCTGCGGGAAAAAACCAATGAAGCAGGCGAGATCGAGGATGCTCGAGACCGGTTTCAGTTTCCCGCGATAGACATCGATCGTGTAACTCATCGAGTGGAACGTGTAGAAGCTCACACCCACCGGGATGATGATGTTCAAGGTGTGCAGGCTCGGATGCAGACCGAGCCATGCGAGCAACGCGGCCGCTGAGGTGACGAAGAAATTGTAATACTTGAAGAACGCGATCGTGCCGAGGTTCGCGCACAAGCTCATGATCAACCAGCCGCGACGTTTCCGCGGATCGTCAGTCCTCGCCAGCATTGAGCCGACGAGGTAATCGAGCCCGCTCGACGCCATGATGAGGAAGAGAAATTTCCAGTTCCAGCAGGCGTAGAAGAAGTAGCTGCAAACCAGCAGCCAGATTTTGCGGCTCCGGTTTTCGCGAAGCGACCAGTAAACGGCGAAGACCGCGAGAAAGAACCAGAAGAAACGGAATTCGACGAACAGCATGCGCGCTTAGGGTTGGCGGGTTCGGCGCACGAACTCCTGCGCGAGCGCACGGCAAAAATCTTCCGCGGCAGGTCGAGTCAGGTGACCGTCATCGATCCGGACTTTCACGTCGTAAAACTGCGGATATGTGCGCGCGTCGTTGAACGCTATGATTTGCGCAGGTGGCGGCCATTGCCGAAAGCGCGAGGTCGTTTGGAAAATAGTCGGGGTCACGACGAAGACCGGCGTCGCGCCGGCTGCGCGAATTTGGGCCGCGGAATTCCGGTAACCAGTTTCGGTGGCGGGATCGAGATACTTCTGGGTCGCGCCGGAAATTTCGCCGGCGAGCCTCTGCTGGAAACTCGCCGCCCGCTCCGCCGACATCGCGTCGCCCGCCCAGCGATAACCATCGCCTTGCGGACCCAGTTCCGAAGCGGCATCGGCGTAACGGTCGCGCGTAGCGTCCGGCAGAAAATCCGCCACGCGCCCGGCATTGGCGAATTGTTTGCCGAAGAGCGCGAGGTTCAAAATAAAATCACGTTTCGCGAGCCATAGCCGGGTGAGTTTGATCAGCCAGTTCGCGTTGCCGCGCGGATTGAGCGCCTTTTTCAGCGTCAGCTCAGTCCTCGGCCAGTCGTGCCAATAAACCACGCGTTGCGTCCCCAGAATGTTGTCCCACTTCGTCTGAATGTCGCCAAGCTCGAGCAAGACCCACTTCAAATTTCGCGGTTTCGTCTTCAGGATTTGTTCGAGCACGTAGAAATTCTCCGGAGGATGCATTCCATCGATCCCGAAGTTGAACGTGTGGGTCGTCAGGCCGTTCTCGCGCGTGGTCGCGTCGAAGATCTCCGGCGAGGCTGAATAATAAAGCCGGCTCGTTCCGACGACGACGGTATCGAACTCGTCCTTGTGCTCAGTAAAAAACTTCAGCTTGGCCGCGATGCCCTTCGGGATTATCGGCGGCAGGAGCGAATGGATCACCGCGCTCGTCGCGATGAAAGCGGCCAGGCCGATCGCGCCGTAACCGAGTTTTTTAAGAAGACTGGCGGTCACTCAGCGCAGCGATACCGGGCAGCTCTTTGCCTTCCAAAAGTTCGAGTGACGCGCCGCCGCCGGTGGAGATAAACGTCATCTTACCATCCAGTCCCGCCTGCTTAACCGCCGTGACCGAATCGCCGCCGCCAATGATCGTCGTCGCTTTCGAGCGCGCCAGCGCTTCCGCAATGGCGATCGTTCCGCTCGCGAACGCCGGAATCTCGAAAACACCCACCGGCCCGTTCCACAAAATCGTCTTCGCCTTCGCGATTTCGTCTTCGTAAAGGGTGACCGTCGCATGGCCGATATCCACGGCCTGCCAGCCGTCGCTGATCCCATGCGTCGGAGTAACGCGGCTGGTGTTTCGGCCCGGCGAACCGGCTTCAACCTTTTGCGTCTCGATCGCATCCACCGGCAACAAAAAGCGGACCCCTTTTTGTTTCGCCAGATCCAGAATCTCGCGCGCCAGGTCGAGCTTGTCGGCTTCGACGCGGCTGGCGCCGATCGGCACTCCCTGCGCTTTCCAAAACGTGTTCGCCATCGCGCCGCCGATCAAAATCGTGTCGGCCTTTTCCATGAGCGCTTTAATCACCCCGATCTTATCCGAGACCTTCGAGCCACCGAGGATCACCACGAACGGCTTCGCCGGTTTCGCCAATTCGCGGGAAAGATACTGGATTTCCTTTTCCATCAGGAATCCCATGGCCGATCGCTTTACGAACTTCGTGATGCCGGCCGTGCTCGCGTGCGCGCGATGCGCCGCGCCAAAGGCGTCGTTCACATAGACGTCGCCAAGTTTCGCCAGGGCCTCGGCGAACTTCGCATCATTCGCTTCCTCTTCCGGCTGAAAGCGAACGTTCTCGAGCAAAGTCACGTCGCCCGCCTGCATGTGTCCGATAATTTCCTCAGGGATCTGGCCGATGGTGTCGTGACTAAAGGCGACGGGATGATTGATCAGCGTGTGTAGATGATCGGCCACCAGCCGGAGAGAGTATTTCTCCACCGGTTTCCCTTTCGGACGGCCGAAATGCGCCAGTAAAATCGTCCTCGCGCCGTTCTCGCGCAGATAATTAATTGTCGGCAAACTCGCCCGGATGCGCGTGTCATCCGTGATGTGAAAATGATCGCCGTGCTCCTCGGTCGGCACGTTGAAATCCACGCGAACCAATACGCGTTTACCCCGAACTTCGAGATCGCGCAGGGGCAGTTTGTTCATCGCTCGGCCCCTGGCGTAATTTATTGCCCGAGCAATTCCAGCATCTGCACGCAACGATTGCTGTAGCCCCACTCGTTGTCGTACCAGCCGACTACCTTCACAAACTTTTCGCCGAGCGTGATCGTTAGGCCGCTGTCGAAGATGCAGGAATGAGGGTTGCCGACAATGTCGGAAAGAACCAGCGGCTCGTCCGAATATTCGAGCACGTCTTTGTAGCTCGCGTCCGATGCGGCCGCTTTGAATGCCTGGTTTATTTCCTCGGCGCTCGCTTTGTTTTTCAAAATCGCCGTGAAGTCCGTCACCGAACCGTCCGGGGTCGGGACGCGAAAGGCGCCGCCGTTTAACTTTCCTTTCAATTCCGGGATGACTTCCCCGATCGCCTTGGCCGCACCCGTACTAGAAGGCACAATATTCACGGCCGCGGCGCGCGCGCGGCGCAGATCTTCGTGCGGCAAATCGAGGATGCGCTGGTCGTTGGTGTAGGAATGGATCGTGCTCATGAAGCCCGCTTCGATTCCGAATTTGTCGTTCAACACCTTCGCCAGCGGTGCGAGACAGTTGGTCGTGCAGCTCGCGTTCGAAACAATGGTGTGCTTCGACGGATCGTAAATCTGGTCGTTGATCCCGAGACAAATCGTGACGTCGGGATTTTTCGCGGGCGCGCTGATGAGCACGCGTTTCGCGCCGCCCTTGGTGAGATGCAGCTCCGCCTTATCGCGGCTGGTAAAAAATCCGGTTGATTCCATCACCACGTCCACACCCAGATCTTTCCATGGCAAATTCCCCGGATCGCGCTCCTTCATGATCTTAATTTTGTGGCCGCGCACGATGATGTTTTGCTCATCGTGGCTGATCTCGCCGTCGAATTTTCCGTGGACCGAATCCCACTTGAGCAGGTGCGCGAGGGTGAGCGTGTCGGTTAAATCATTGATCGCCGCAACGCGTTCGACTTCGCTCTGGTTCATTGCGCGCAGAACGTTGCGTCCGATTCGGCCGAAGCCGTTAATGCCGTAGTTTGCCATGGAGTTTTACTAGTGGCGGCGAATCTGGAACGCAACTGGGAAACATGACCGCCGGCTGCTGTTGCGTCAGACAATGAAAGGCGCCGAGCCCCCAGATCAATTCGGTGCAATCAATCGGAATGATTTGCCGTGTCGGGAAAAGTTTTCCAAGGGTCGAAATTGCTGCGGCGTCGTTGGCATCGGCGAAAGTTGGCAAGAGGACGCTTTCATTCGCGATGTAGAAATTCGCGTAGCTGGCCGGCAAGCGTTGACCTTCGCGCACAATTTTGGCCGGCATCGGGAGCGTGATGATCTCCAACTCCATCCGTGCGAGCCGTCGCAAATTTTCCCGCAGCGGCGCGTAGTTTTCGTCGGCTCGATTTTCCTCTACGACGGTGACGACAGTGCGCGCCGCAACGAAGCGGGTGAGATCATCGATATGACCATCGGTGTCGTCGCCCTCAATGCCGTCGCCGAGCCAGAGGATTTCGGTGACACCGAGATAATCGCGCAACCGTTGTTCTATGGCATCGCGATCGAGCGACGGATTGCGATTAGGATTTAACAGACACGACTCCGAAGTAAGCAGCGCGCCCGCTCCGTTCACATCGATCGAGCCGCCCTCGAGCACCATCCCGCCATCGTAAACCGGCAGGCCGAGCGTTTGGGCGACGCGCGTCGGGACAACATCGTCGAGATCGCACGGCGGATACTTGCCGCCCCAGGCGTTGTAGTCCCAGTCGACAATCGCGATTCTCGGCTCTTCTTCGCGCATCACAAAAATGGGCCCGTGATCACGGCACCACGGCTCGTTCGTCGGGATGGGATGGAACGTCACGCGATCGAGCGGAAGGTCCTTTAACACTTCGCGCGCTTCCGCTTCGTGCGCGCCGTTGCAAACGTTGATGCAAACCGGTTCCGAGTCGGCGAGCGCTTCCACCATCGCGCGCAAGGTCGGCAGCACGCGATCAAATGCGCCCGGAAAACTGATGCCTTCGCGGCGCGGCCATGAGAGCCAGGTCGCCGCGTGCGGCTCCCATTCCGCCGGCATGCGATAGCCGAGCGCAGCAGGAGTCTCTCGAAGCGGCGGCATGGCAGAAGCGATAGCACAAAGCGGCAGAAGTCGAAGCTGTTTGTGGGGTGGACTCCGGGCGAAGCACGTTGAACGTTCTCCTCTTCTCCACATGACCCCGCCAAAAATCCTGGTCGCTCCTTCCGTTCTCGCCGCTAATTTCGGAAATCTCGCGGTAGACGTGCAACGCGCGGAAACCGCGGGCGCCGACTGGTTGCATCTCGACATCATGGACGGCCATTTCGTCGATAACATTTCCTTCGGCCCCGCTCTGGTGAAAACGGTGCGCGGCCTAACGAGTCTCCCGCTCGACGTTCATCTCATGATCGAACATCCCGATCATTATCTGCCGCGATTTGTAGAAGCGGGCGCAAACTCGATCACTGTCCATGTGGAGCCGGAAGCGAAACATGATGTGGCCAAAACTTTGCGCGCGATCCGCGCGGCCGGCTGCGGCGCTGGCCTATCCTTGAATCCTGGGACTCCGTTTGAAGCCGTCGAGCCACATCTGGCGGAGATCGATCTTCTTTTGATCATGACAGTACATCCTGGTTTCGGCGGGCAGCCGTTTCGTCCAGACATGATGGAGAAGGTGAAGCGCGCCCGCGATTGGCGCGCGGCTCACAGCGTACGGTTGCACCTCGAAGTCGATGGCGGCATCAACGCCGAAACCGCGCGGCTCTCGATCGAAAACGGCGCCGATGTTTTGGTCGCCGGCACCTCGATTTTTCGCACCGAAGATTACGCGAAGGCGATCCGCGCTTTGCGCGCCTAGCTCAGTACCGCCGGCGCTTCGCCCATGGTCGCGGGAGCAGTTTGCTGTTCCGTCTCGGCCATCACTTCGTCGTTCTGCGTCACGCGCACGACTTCTTCAATCGTCGTCTTGCCCTGGCCAACGCGACGCCAACCGTCCTGCCGCAACGTTTCCATCCCTTGCGCGATCGCGCATTGCTTCAGCTCGCCGCCGTCGCGTTTCTGCATGACCAATTTTTTCAACGGCTCGCTGACGACGCAGATTTCGTAAATGGCGAGCCGACCTTGATAACCTGTTTGCCGGCAACTCTCACAACCGGCTCCGCGTTGAAAACGCGCGCCGAGCTCGGCCGGCACGCCAATCTCCGTCAGATATTCGCGAGGGTAATCGACCAGTTGCGCGCAGTCCGGACAAATCGTGCGCACGAGACGTTGCGCAATAAACGCTTTCACGACCGAGGCGAGCAGGAACGGCTCCACATCCATGTCGAGCAAGCGCGTGATACCACCGACGGCGTCGTTGGTGTGCAGCGTGCTGAAAACAAGGTGACCGGTCATGGCGGCGCGAATCGAGATGTCGGCGGTCTCGACATCGCGAATTTCCCCGACCATCACAACGTTCGGATCCTGCCGCAAAATGTGGCGCAAACCTTTCGCAAAAGTGAGATCGATCTCCGGTTTCACATCGATCTGTGAAACGCCGGGCAGCCGATATTCCACCGGTTCCTCGATCGTGATGATGCGCCGCTGCACCGAATTAATGCTGGTAAGGAAGCAATAGAGCGACGTCGATTTTCCGCAGCCGGTCGGGCCGGTGAGCAGGATAATTCCGTTCGGTTGCGCGAGCAGTTGATGAATGATGCGGGACTGTTTCTCGCTCATGTCGAGCCGGTCGAAACCGAAATGCTGTTCGTTGCGGCTGAGCAAACGCAAGCTGATCGATTCGCCATTCACCGTCGGAATGGTCGAGACACGCACGTCGATGGTTTGATCGTGCGCCTGCAAATTAATGCGGCCATCCTGCGGCAGACGGCGCTCGGCGATGTCCATGTGCGCCATGACTTTCAAACGCGAGATGATGGCCGATTGCAGCAAGCGCAACTGCGGCGGCACCGCGACTTCGTGCAAAATACCATCGATGCGATAGCGAATGCGCAGATCGTTCTCCAGCGGCTCTACGTGAATATCCGTCGCGCGCTCAAAGATCGCTTCGCGAATAATCTGGTTCACGAATTTCACGACCGACGCTTCCGGATCGTCCGCATTCAGGTCGGTGCTCAGTTCGACATCCTGCAAATTTTCGAACGAGCGATTCGTCTTTAAGATTTCGTCGAACGTCTCAGCCCCGACGCCATAGACGGTTTTCATCGCGCGCAGGATTTGCCCGCGTGGCACAAGCACCCATTCGGTCGGGCGCTTGAGAAGCTGGGAGGCGAGTTGCCGCCCCACGGAATTGAACAAATCGTAGGTCGCGAGCACCACGGTGTCGCCCTTTGTCTCGACCGGCAGGATGTGATGTTGAAAAACGAACCGACTGGGCAGGAGCGACAACGTCGGACGATCGATCCGCTTGGCGTCGATCGAAATAACCGGCACGTGAAAATAATTCCCGATCGCTTCGAGGAAGCGCTGCTCGTCCACCTTCCCGGAATCGAGCACCTGGCTCGTCCAGGAACCGCCGTTAAGGTTCGAGACCAGTTGGGCCGCGTCCTCGGGCGACGATACGCCGCTGGCGAGCAAGAGATTCGTCAGCGACTGACTGGCGCCTGGATTCATCGTAACGGCCTACGGCAGATGCAAAGCGCGGCGAACTGGGATGGTGAGACGGCCGTTCACGCGCATGGAAAAGTTTTTTTGTAACCGCGCGATCGCATCGCCCACTTCGTCGGTATAAATCCCGTCCGTCTCGCCGCAATAATAACCGACACGGCGCAGGGCGGTTTGCAGCGCGCCCACGTAAGCAGGACTCGCGATCAAGTTATTGCGGCCCTCCAAATAATAAACAGGGCGCCAATGATAGCGCGGCTCGAAGTCGGTCGAGTTGACCTCGGCGCTCTGGTGCAGCAAGCCATATTCATCGCGCGCCGCCAATGCATCGGTCGAGTGAAAGAATGGATCCTCGGCTAAAGACGACGCAATCGTTAGGCCAAAACCTAACACCGCCACGGCGCAGATAAGGAAATTACGATTCATCTGGTTCGTTTATTTTTGGGAAGGTAAATCGGGCGCGGGTAATGCCAGTTGCTTGCCATCGCCCGGCTTTGGACAATCGGGACAATCGTCTTGTTCCATCTCCGGTCCGAAATGGGTGCGGTCCTCGGTCTTCTGGCGGAGACGATACAGATCAAGCTTCGTCAGCGTCACTTCCGGACGCATTAAAATAATCAGCTCGGTGCGGTTTTTGACTTTCGCTGTCTCGCGGAACAGTCCGCCGATAACCGGAATGCGACTCAGCAGCGGAACGCCCGTCTGGCTTCGCCGTTTCTCGTCCATAATCAAACCGCCTAGCACAATCGTCGAACAATTCGGCGCGGACACCGTCGTCTTGATGTAGCGCGTTGCGATGTTCGGGATGGCGTTGCCGCTGACTATGGTCGAGCCAGCGAGGCTGTCGAGCTTCTGCAAAATATCAAGCGTCACTTCTTTTTCGGAGTTGATCAGCGGTACAACCTCGAGTTGCAGCGCCACTTTCTTGAACTGGATGTTCGAGGTCTGCGCCAGGCCCTGATTAATGTTGCTGCCGACCGCATTTTGGATCGTGTTTACTGGCACCGGAATTTCCGTGCCGGATGCGATAATCGCCTTCTTGTTGTTGGTCGTGAAAACCATCGGGCGCGAGATGACTTTAAATTTCCCACTGGCGTCGAGCAGATTTACCAGTGCGGAAAGCCCATCCCGGGCGCTGCTCAAGAAAAGGTTCGTGCCGCCACTGGCCGCGGCGCTCGCGAGTTGGGTAAAGTTGATCAGACCCGCCGGATCGACCAGCGCGGCGGCCGAATTGCGCGAAAACCCGGCAAAATTGCTGTTCCCTACCGTCCTGGCCAGGGACTGGCCGTTGGCATCTGTATGGGACGTCCCTCCATATTTGAGCCAATCGACGCCGAACTCCTCATTATTATTTAAGGTCAGCTCGCCAATCACCGTGCTGAGTGCGACCTGCGGAGCTTTCACATCCATCTCATCCAGAATTTTTCCCACCTTCACCACGACCTCGCGATTGCCCAGGACGATGATGCTATTCGAGCGCTGATCCGCGATGATCTTGGCGTTGCCTACTGTGACCGCTTTCGGAGCCGTATCGACTGCCTGTGTCGATAATTCCTCGGAGACATTCAGGTTGCCGCCGCTGCTGGAAGAAGAATCGAGACCGCCGCCCGTATTCCCCTGCAAAGGCCGGCGTTGCTGGTTCTGTGGCTGTCCCTGCGGGTTTGGATTTCCCCCCTGAGTTTGCCCGCCGCCTTCCGTGCCCGGCTCGGTCAACGCCTGCACCAGCACCGGTAGGACCTCGGCTGCGGAAATGTATTGCAGCGGTCGCGTCACCGGTTTGCCAAACTCCACATTCGCATCAAACTCCGCGATCAGCTTGCGAATGAAGGGCATGTTCACCGGCCGCGTGATGACGTGGATGCGGTTCGTCCGCACATCCGGCGCTAACTTAATTTTTCCTATCACCACCGATTCCTCCGAGAGCGCCGTCAACGCGCCGATGTCCGCGTCCACCTGCGCCTGGGGCGCCGGTATCGCCGGACGCACCGGACGCACTCCCGGCGGGAGCGGCGGCTGACCCGGCGGTTGCTGCTGTTGCGTCGTTTTCTCAAAAATATCCTTCAGCATGTCCACCACTTTGCTCGCATCGGCCCGCTGCAGTTTTATGAACTCGCTCACCACTTCCGCCGGCGGCACGTCCACTTGGTCGATGATGTGCACCAGGCTCCGAATCACACTGGAATTTTCCGTCACCAGGATGCTCGATGATTTCGGCAGCGCCAGGAATGACGTGTAAGGCTGCGCCGGCTGCAGGTATTGCCCGAGCACCTGCTGTAGCTCAATCGGATCGGCATACCGCAGCTTAAACAAAAAGCTGATCACGTGATCGCCTTGGGGGATTTCCGCGTCGTCCGAGATGATCGGCACGCCGGCCGCGCGCGGATTCCGCCCCGTCCCGATCACTTTCACGATGTCGAGTTCGGCCGGCACGAGCGAATAACCATTCATCAACAGATTCATCTCGATGATCTTGATCGCTTCCTCCCGCGGCACGTCTTTGCTGATGAAAATATTCACCTTGCCTTGCACGAAATTATCCATCACCAGCTTCTTGTTCGTGAGCGTCTCGTAGAGATGCAGCACGTCGGCGACATCGCTGTTGGGATACTGCAGCCGCACCATATCCGGCGGGGTGGTCGGCGGCGCAGCCACCGGCGGTGGGCGCACCTCCGCTTGTGGGGGAGCGGTCTGGGGTGCAGCAGCCGGGGGCGGGGGCACGGCCGCTTGGGGCGCAGCAGCCGGTAGCGCGCGCCCGTCAGCTTGGGGCGGCACGGGCGTTGCGGCCGGCGCGCCTGAAGCCTCTGGACCGGAACCGGAAATTAACGCCGCGCCGAGCAGCGCCGCGATGCACAAAGGTCGGGACACGCAGTTTATGTAATAGGTCAGCAGTGCTGGGTCAACTTAGTTCCCATTGATGCGCTTGCGTTTCATCGCGGAGAAGAAGGGGGAAACGTCCAACGTCCAACGTTCAACGTTGGACGTTTTGCTCCCCCTGCCGATATTCCGCGCCGTCCTCACCGCGCGCTTCCTAAGCGCGCCAGCAGCTTTTCGTGAATCCCTTCGAATCCGCCGTTGCTGAAGACGACGACAACATCTCTGGCCTGCAATAAGGGAACGAGCCGCGCGATGATGTGGGCGGCATCGGGTTCGTAGAAGGCGGGTTTGCCCGCAGCGGCGATGGCTTGCACGACCGCTGCGGGATTCAAGCGCTCCTGCTCTGGGATTTGATCGAGCCGCGCGATGCGCGCAATGAAAACACCGTCAGCTAACTGCAAGGCGGCGGTGAGTTCCTGCTGAAAGACGGCGCGGCGGGTGGTGTTGGAGCGCGGTTCGAAGATCGCCCAGAGCCGATGGCCGGGATAACGATGGCGCAGGGCGCGCAGGGTCTCGCGAATGGCGGTGGGGTGGTGGCCGAAGTCGTCGATGACGGTGACGCCCCTGGCTTCACCGCGCACTTCCTGTCGCCGCGCGATGCCTTCGAAGCAACTGAGGGCCTGCTGGACCCTCGCGGCCGCGACGCCGTAAAAGCGCGCGGCCGAGATGGCCATGGCGGCGTTGCGCACATTGAATTCGCC
>JBDUCP010000040.1:0-11323 GCA_040003405.1 Verrucomicrobiota bacterium | reverse complement strand
TATGCGCTTGCCTGGAGTGAGGTGCTCGGCGCGGCGGATATTTTCATCGGCGCCAACGCCGTCGATTACAGCGGTTACCCTGATTGCCGGCCTGAGTTCATCGCAGCGTTTGAAAATCTGGCGAAGGTCGCGACGAAAAGCGGCGTCGAAGGAACGCGCTTCAAAATCCACGCGCCGCTTCTTGCGCTATCAAAGGCGCAAATCATCCAGCAAGGAATGGCGCTCGGCGTTGATTTTTCGCTGACGCATAGCTGCTACGATCCGGCGTTGGACGGGCTCGCGTGCGGCGCGTGCGATTCATGCCGTCTCAGGTTGAAAGGATTTTGCGAGTCCGGCTTGGCCGACCCGATTCGTTACGCCAAAAAATGAAGGAGATGTTTGTGCTCGCAATGCGCGAGCAACGCCTTGTGATTTTCATCGTTATCGCGCTTGTCGTCGTCGCGTGGATCAAGCATCGCCAAGATTTGAAGTTCAATAATGTCCGGCCGCCTGCTCCGCGTGCGTCGCCGTCACTCGCCCCCACGCCTGACGATTGACGGCTGTAGCAGCGGTCTGTGCCGCCGCATTTTTCTGGCTGATCTACAAGGAACGACGGCCCCTACAATCCCGGAATGTGCCCGTAACCGATAAACATCGGACTGAGTCTGCCTTCATTGGTTTTCGATGGATGCGACATTTTGAAATCGAAAACGCTTACCCCGTAACGCGACTCGCCTTTGTAGCTGCGTCCATCACTGGCGCCGATCATGATCCGGTGATTGGTCCCTTTTTCGCGACCGAGATAAATCATCGCATGCGTGATCGGCGGATCGCGCTCGATGCTGTAGGTCCCCGTCCAAAAAAGGAGGTCGCCGGGCGCGAGTTCGTCCAGCTCAAACGTATCCTCCTGCCGGCTGTTCACGGCCTTGAAGGTTCCCGCCTTGCGCAACCAAACGTATTGCTGGCTCGAATCGCGCGGCACATCACGCACGCCGTTCTGCGTCAGCACGTAGGAGACGAAGCCGGAGCAATCCATGCCGCCATTCGCCGGATCGGCTGAGCCATATTTGTAATCGAGATTGCGCGAGGCCAGATCGAGCGCCAGGTCGATCACTTTGCGCACGTTGGCAGGATAATTTTCGGAGCCGGAAATTTCCTTCGGTGAGATCGATGCAGGCGCACCTTTTTTCTTCGCCGATGGAGAGGGCTCCGGCGTGGTCGTCGGTGTCGCGCTCCGTTCCGGTGTGGGGGAAGGACTGGGCGAAGGCGTGGCGGATTCGGCGGGAGTCGGCGACGCGGACGATTTCTTTTTCTTTCGCGGCGAAGGGCTGGGCGAAGCCTTTTTCTTCTTTGGCGAAGGCGAAGGATTGGGTTCGAGTTTCTCGACCGGAGACGGAGATTTTTCCGGCGTAACGGTCGGCTTAGGCGAGGTCGATTTTTCCGCGCCCGCGCTCTTTTTCGCGGTCGTAGATTTCTTGCGGTGTTTGCGCGGCGCTGGCGTCGGCGTAGGGATAAAGACTTTTTTGATCTTGCTGCCTAACGAGTCCTCAGCCGCTTGCTGGGGCGGGACCGCAACCCACAGCAGCGCGGTCGTTACCACCGCGCCGATGAGTGTCGCCGTGCGTCGCATCGAACTTCCGGAAGCGCCCTACTTTTTCGCCAGCTCGGACAAGACCGCCTTGTTCAATTGGATTCCGGCTTCCAGGTTGGCGAGCGGAAAGTTTTCGTTAGGCGAATGCGCGCGGCAGTCGGACAAAGCCAGTCCGAGCAAGAGCGTCTCAACACCGAGAATGGTGCGAAATTGCGAGACGATTGGTATGCTGCCGCCCTCGCGAATGAGGGCCGGCTCTTTCCCGAACGCCGCGCGCAAGGCGCGTTGCGCGGCTTCCCCGACCGCGGAATGCGGATCGGTTAAGTACCACGGCCCACTGTGTCCTTGCGTGATTTCCATCGTCACTCCCGGTGGTAAATTCTTTTGCAAATGTTTCGCCGCCAGCGCCAGAATTTCATCGCCGTCCTGATTCGGCACGAGCCGGAAAGTGAGCTTGGCCATGGCGTGACTCGCGATCACGGTTTTCGTCCCCATGCCCTGATAACCGCCGCCGATGCCGTTTATTTCCGCAGTCGGCCTTCCCCAAAGTCGCTCGAGCGTGCTGTAACCGGCTTCGCCGAAAAGCGCGGGCGCGCCAGTTTCGTTGAGGATTTCCGCATCGCCATCGAGCGGCAATTCGCGCCACGCTTTCCGTTCCCAATCTTCCAGCGGTTTCACTTTGTCGTAAAAGCCTTCGATCGCGACGTGTCCGTTATCGTCGTGCAGGGTGGCGAGCAAACGCGCGAGAGCGGTGACGGGATTGGCCACTGCTCCGCCGAAGACGCCGGAATGCAAATCCATCTTTGCGCTGGTGATTTTCACTTCGAGCGCGGTGACGCCGCGCAAGCCATAACTCAGGGTCGGAACTCCTTTCGCCACCATGCCGGTATCCGACACGACTGCGGCATCGCATCGCAGCGCTTCGCGATTTTCCGAAAGAAAAGGTCCCAGGTTGCCGCTGCCGATTTCCTCTTCGCCCTCGATGACGAGGTGCAAATTCACCGGAAGATCACCGTGTTGTTCGATCGTTTCCTGAATGCCGAGAATGTGGGAAAGAATCTGGCCTTTGTTATCGGTCGCGCCGCGCGCAAAAACGTAACCGTCCTTTAGCACCGGCTCGAACGGCGGCGAATCCCAGAGCTCGAGCGGATCGGCCGGTTGCACGTCGTAGTGGCCGTAAATCATCACCGTGCGCCGGCCCGCTTGATGTTTGTTTTTCGCCCAAACAATTGGGTGACCTGCGGTCGGAACTAGTTTCGTCTCCAGCCCGATGTCGGTTAATTTTTTGACTACCCACTGCGCGCACTGCGCGACTTTATCGGCGTACGTTTTGTCGGTCGAAACACTGGGAAATCGCAGGAATGAATAATAATCTTCGAGATGAGAGGCGCGCATGGTTCAAGAGTTAAGCCGTCTTTTTTCATTTTGGCGAGCAATTGCTCATTGCTCTCCGACGCGGACTGAAAGACGCTGCGAAAAATGGAAGGGCCTGCCGAAAAAGAAAATCTGATCCGCGCGCTCGGTGTCCCCTCGCTCACTGCGAACATCGTTAACTCCACGGTCGGCGCGGGCATCTTCGCATTACCCGCGACCGTCGCGCTCCAACTTGGAAACGCCTCACCTTTTGCCTACGTCATTTGCGCGCTGGCGATGTGTCTGTTCGTCACGTCGTTTGCGATGGCTGGGAGCCGCGTCTCGTTGACCGGCGGGCTGTACGCCTACGTTGATGTCGCGTTCGGTCGCTACATCGGCTTTCTCGCCGGCGTGCTTTATTTTTTAACCGCGATCCTCGCCATTTCCGGAATCGTCACTCTCATCGCCACGTCGGTGGGCGGCCTGGTCCCGCTTCTCGCGACGCAACTCGGACGCGTCGTCGTGATCATATTCGTCCTGTTGTTACTTGCGGCGATAAACGTTCGCGGCGTTCGCGTCGGCGCGCGCGCGGTCGAAGCAGTCACTCTGATTAAGCTCGCTCCACTCATTGTTTTCATCGTTGCCGGCATCTTTTTTATCCGGCCGGCGGCCTTGGCCTGGACTGGCTGGCCAGAAGGCGGGCCGCTTGGTCGAAGCGTTCTTCAGTTGCTCTTCGCTTTCGTCGGGGTGGAGGTCGCGTTGATGCCGAGCGGAGAAGTCAAAAATCCAGCGCGCACTGTGCCGCGCGCGATATTTGCCGCTCTTGGCCTAACGACTTTGCTCTATCTCATGATCCAGCTCGTCGCGCTCGGTGTCCTTGGCGAAGAGCTCGGAAAATTTGGCGACACGGCTTTGGCCGAAGCGGCCTCGCGCTTTCTTGGCCACGCGGGGAAACTTTTGCTGCTCTCCGGCCTCGCGATTTCTGCGTTTGGTTTCGCGACCAGCGACATCCTGAGTTCGCCGCGAATCCTTTTCGCTTTCGGTCGCGACGGCGTTCTTCCGAAATATTTCGCGCATGTGCATCCGCGATTTCGCACGCCGGATGTTGCGATCATTAGCTACACCGCCATGGCCTTCGCGCTTTCATTTTGGTCCACGTTCCAGGAACTCGCCGTGCTTTCAAACATGGCCGTGTTGTTGCTCTACATTCTTTGTTGTCTGGCCGCTTTGGAGCTGACTCGGCGCGGCGTTCGCAGCGACGGGCCGCCATTCAATTTTCGTGGTGCGACGCTCATTCCCATCCTGGCAATTGCCGTCATCATTTGGATCCTGTCCCACGCCACGCGAAAGGAATTCGAGTTCACTGCCGCATGTTTGGCGGTAGCATCACTACTTTTTTTCCTGCGCAATTTTGTCGGTGGACGTTCTCGTCGATAGCGACGTCCACCACAATATACTGGGGTCGATCGGAGGTGTGACCCCTTTAATTGTGTTATTTTGCGCTTGTAACCCAATTCAGCTCACTATATTCAGCCTTCAGTCAGCGAAGATCCGATTCCACATGCATCTCCAATCACTCGAGCTTTTCGGATTCAAATCTTTCGCCGACAAAACGATCTTCCAATTTCACGAAGGCGTCACGGCGGTCGTGGGTCCGAATGGCTGTGGAAAGTCGAATGTGCTCGACGCCATTCGTTGGGTGCTCGGCGAGCAATCGGCCAAGGCGCTGCGCGGCGGTGAGATGGCGGACGTTATTTTCAATGGAACCGACTCACGCAAGGCGCTCGGCATCGCTGAGGTCTCGCTGACTTTTTCAAATTGCGCGAGCGAGCTCGGAGTGGATTGGCACGATGTGCGCGTGACGCGGCGGGTGTATCGCGATGGCAACTCCGATTATCTGCTGAACAAGACGCCGTGCCGCCTGCGCGACATCCAAGCACTTTTTGCCGACACTGGGGTCGGACGCAGCGCCTACTCGATGATGGAGCAGGGCAAGATCGATTTGGTTCTCAGCTCGCGCCCGGAGGATCGGCGCGCGGTATTTGAGGAAGCAGCCGGCATCACTAAATACAAAACGCAAAAGCGCGAAGCGTTGCGCAAACTGGAAGCGACCGAAGGGAATCTTCTGCGCATCGGCGACATCATTAAGGAAGTAAAACGGCAGATCGGTTCGCTGCAACGGCAGGCCGGAAAAGCGCGGCGCTATCAGGCGTTGCTGGCGGATCTGCAAGTGTTGGACACACATCATTCGCGGAAGCAACTCGACCAGCTTGAATCCGAAGCGGAGCGCGGTCGCGCGGAGATTGCGCGTCTGGAGAAGGTGGAGCAGAGCGGGCGTGAACAAATTGATACGAGCGAAAATGAACTCAGCTCGAAACGCCGCGATCTCGATGAGATCGATCGCCGCACGAGCGACGCGCGCGCGGAAGTGCAGCGCCGGCAAGGTGAGGCGGCGGCCTTACGCAATCGCATAGAGTTTAACCGGCAGCGCGCGCAAGAGTTGGAGGAATTGATCGCGCGCTACGAGAGCGACATTGCCGCCGCGGAAACGAAGCGGACAGAACAGGCGACGCAGATTCAGGAAGCCGACGCGCTCATCTCGAAGACAAATCAACTTCTCCAGAGGAAGGAAAACGAAGTGGAGCAATTGACCGAGCGACTGCGCGCCGTGCGCGTGGAGCGCGGGCAACGCGAGGAAGAATTGCAATCGCTACAGCTTTCGTTGGCCAAGTCAGACAACCGAATCACTTCACTGCAAAACGAATTAACCGGCATCAGCGCGCGGCGCGATGCGACCGCGGTGCGAATTGCCGAATTGGTGCGGGCCATGGGCGAAGCAGGACTTCGTGTCGCCGCCGCACGCGGGAGCCTGGCAGCCGCGCAGACCGCGATGAAGACCGAAACGCAAGCGAGCGAAAAATTGCAGCGGCATTTTCGCGAAGCCGAAGAGAAACTGCGCCAGCAACAGGCCGACTTGGCTGCGGCCGAAAAAGAGATCAGTCGTGTGGAGCGTGCCCTCGCGGAAAAGCAAGCGCGGCTGGAGGTGCTGCAACAGATGACGATGGAAGGCGAGGGCTTGGAGAAAGGCTCGCAAGCCGTGCTCAGGGGGCTTCATGATCCCGCACGCATTCAGCCGGCTATCGGGGGTGCGCTCGTGTCGAATCTTAATGTCGATCGCGCATTCGTGCCCGCGCTCGAAGCTGCCTTTGGGCGCAACATGCACGCTGTCGTTCTGCACGATGAAAAACTGGCCGCCGAAATTTTCGAAACATTGAAGGCCCAGAAGCTGGGCCAGGGCGCGCTCGCCCTTCCAGAACTGGCAGCCAATCTTTCGAGGCCCGCGGAGTCCACCCTTCCCGAAGGCGCGCTCGCCTGGGCCATGGAAAAAGTCGATGCGCCAGAGAAACTGCAGCCGCTCGTTAGGCATTTGTTAGGCGATGTCGCTATCGTGTCCGATCTGACTGCGGCGCTGGCCCTGAAAAGACGGATGCCGCATCTGCAATTGGCCACGCTCGCGGGCGAATTTGTTTCCGCGGAAGGAATTATTTTCGGCGGCGGCGTTAACGCCGCAGATGATTCGCTCCTGGGACGAAAGGCGATCGTGAGCGACCTGGCTCGCGCTTGCGCTTCGCTAAAGACGGAACGCGCTTCGTTTCTGAAAGCAAGCAAGCGAGCGAGCGGGCAGATCGAAGCGACGACCGGTTTGGTGGAGGAGGCGCGTAGCGCCTTGGAGGTGGCGCAGCGGAATCACGCACAAGCCGGGCTGCACATTGCTTCGGCTGAGCGCACGCAGCGCGAGTCGGAACAGAAGATGGCAGAATTGCAGGCGGAGAAAGGAACGCTGGCGCAGCAAATCGAAAGCGCGAACGATCGCATTCGGGAAATGGAGCGTGATCTGGAATTGCAGCGGGAAGCTTTTGCCACGGCAGAAAAGCAACAGAAGGAAACCGAACTCGACCGTGAGAATGCGCGAACGGAGGAAGAAGACGCAGCCGAAAAACTGAACGAACTGCGGCTCGCCGTCGCGACGGAGCGGCAGCGTCACGAGAGCCTCGTTCACCACCGCCAGCCGATGGCGGCGCGGGAAACGGAACTGGCTGATCTGATCGCGGCGCGGCGTGCGGAAATCGCAACGTATCAAAATCGGCTAACATCGCAGGCGGAGGAATCCGAGAAGGCTGCAACAAATATTTCGCGCGAAAAGACCGCAGCTGAGGAGGCGGAGAAATCCGTGGCGGCTCTGGTGAAGGAGCGCGCCACGCGCTTCGACGCAGTCAGCAGCCACGAAACGCGGCTCCGCAGCTCTCGCGACTCGCTTAATGATTTACGCGACGCCCGCGGCAAAGAGGAAGTGCGCCAAACGCAGTTGCAACTGCGCATCGAAAATCTGCTCGAGCACGTGACACGTCGTTACCAAATCGATTTGCGCGCCTTCACAGCCGACACGTTCGCTTTCCAAAAAACTTTGAGCGCGCTCTTGAAACGCCGCGAAAAATCAGAAAGCCCGGAAGAGACGACGGACGAATCGCAGCTCGAACCAATCATCGCCGATCTTACGCGCCAGCTCGATGACATAGGGCCGGTCAATCTCGAAGCGGTGCAGGAGCACGATGAACTGGAGGAGCGGCATCGCTTTCTCGAAACGCAGAACAACGATCTCGTCGCCTCCCGCCGCGAAGTGCTCGACGTCATCGCGCGCATCAACAGCACCACGCAAAAACTTTTCGCCGAGACTTTCGCGCAAGTGCGGATCAACTTCCGCGAGATGTTTGCCGAGATGTTCGGCGGCGGACGCGCCGATCTTTCTCTGCTCGACGAAAACGATCCGCTTAATTGTGGCATCGAAATCAGCGCCAAGCCCCCCGGCAAACAATTGCAGGGCGTCTCGCTTCTTTCCGGCGGCGAACGGACCATGACCGCGGTCGCGTTGCTCTTCGCTATCTACATGGTGCGGCCGAGTCCGTTCTGCGTGCTCGACGAAATGGATGCGCCGCTGGACGAAAGCAACATCAACCGCTTCATCAAAGTGTTGGATCGATTCGTTAGGCAAAGCCAATTCATTATTATCACGCACAACAAACGGACGATTGCGAAGGCCGACGTGCTCTACGGCGTAACGATGGAAGAGCGCGGCGTGAGCAAACTGGTCGGGATGAAACTATCAGCGGCGCGCGGCAGTGATGGAGAATTGAAAAAAACATTGTCACCGAATTCCGTCTCGCAAGCGCAATTCCCGCTCGAACGCGCCGAGCAGGAACAGGACCTGGCGCTTTCGCGCTAGCGGCCAGAGCAAAAAATCTTTTGCGCGGGCGGATGATGCTGCCAAAATCGTTTGATGCTTCAAACGGCGGAGCGTGGCGCTAACGCCGCGAAACTAGAAGTAGCGCCACACGAGCGCTACTTGGAAGCATTTCGCTGGATGCTGCTGGCCCGGCTCCTGGAAGAGAAACTAGCGAGCTTGTACCGCGGCGGCATGATCACCGGCGGAGTTTATCTGGGCCGCGGACAGGAAGCGGTCAGCGCTGCCTGCGGAATGTTTTTGCAGAAAGGCGACGTCTTCGCGCCGCTCATTCGCGATCAGGCGGGACGCTCGGCGTTCGGTGAGCCGCTTCTCGATGTAGTGCGCACCTATCTCGGCTCGCGGCAAGGGCCGATGCGCGGACGCGATGGCAACATTCACCGTGGTCGTCCGCGCGACAATCAACTGGCAATGATCAGCCATCTCGGCGCCATGATTCCAGTGGTGGTTGGCAAGCTGATGGCGAAGCGGATGAAGGGCGAGAAAGGATTCGTCGGCCTAACGACTATTGGCGAAGGCGGAATGCAAACCGGCGCGACGCACGAAGGGATGAACATTGCCGCCGTCGAGCGCGTGCCGTTCGTGATCGTGGCGACAAACAATCACTACGCCTACTCCACTGGGAATGAACGGGAATTTGCCTGCGCCGATCTGGTCGATCGCGCGAAAGGCTACGGCTACGAAGGGAGTTCCGTGGACGGAACCGATCTCACAGCTTGTCTTGAAGTCATTGGCTCGGCGGTGAAACGCGCGCGCGCCGGGCGGCCGCCGCAACTGGTCGTCGCTTCGACGCTGCGCCTTGCCGGCCACGGAGAACACGACGACGCCAGCTACGTCGCCCCCGAGATGCGCGATCAACCTTTCGCGCAGGATTCACTCCCACGGGCCGAGCGTTTCATTATTGAACAGGAACTTGCTGAACCCGAGACGGTGCAGCAATGGCGGACCGAGATCGCGGCGCAGGTGGATGAAGCAATTAGCACCGCGCAACAGGAAGCGACGCCGGTCGGGAGTGAAGAAGATTGGTGTGCGCTAGCAACGCGCGAACTGATGGATCCGATAGCGTGAGTGTCACTTACCTGGAAGCGATCCGCGAGGCGCAAGCGCATCTTCTCCGGGAAGACGCGCGCGTCTTCATTTATGGACAAGACATCGCGGGTAAATTCGGCGGTGCCTTCAAAGCGACGAAGGGCTTGGCCGAGCAATTTCCCGGACGCGTCTTGAACACGCCGATCAGCGAAGACGCCATGGTCGGGACCGCGATTGGCGCGGCGATGGAGGGCATGCGGCCGATCGTCGAAATGCAGTTCGCCGATTTTTCGAGCATCGCGCTCAATCAAATTCTGAACAACGCCGGAACGCAGTATTGGCGAACGCAAGTCCCCTGCCCGATCACGGTGCGCTTACCTTCAGGCGGCACGAAAGGCAGCGGGCCATTCCACAGCCAGTGCATGGAAGGGCTCTATTCGCACTATCCGGGGCTGGTAGTGGTCGCGCCCGCCACGGTGGAGGACGCCTACACGATGCTGATCGACGCGGTCGCGATCGATGATCCCGTTATCTACTGCGAGCATAAGTATCTTTATTACCATCTCAAAGCGAACGCACTCCCGAAGGATCGGTTACCGATCGGCAAAGCACGAGTCGTTAGGCCAGGACGCGATCTCAGTATCGTCACCTACAGCGCGATGGTCCACGAAGCGCTTGCCGTCGCGAAGGAATTCAGCGCAAATGGGGTTGAAATCGAGGTGGTCGATCTGCGCACAATCAAGCCACTCGATACCGACACCGTGCTCGCCTCAGTCGCGCGCACCGGGCGGTTGCTTTGCGTAGGCGAAGCTTTCCCCTGGGGCGGCGCGACGGCGGAAGTGATCGCGCGCGTCGCGACCGAAGGCTTTCACCTGTTAGACGCCGCCCCGGCGCGAATCAACGCGAAGGACACGCCGATTCCTTATCACCCGAATCTTTGGAGCGAGCATCGGCCGAATGCGAAATCGATCGCGGCCAAAGCGCGCCAGGTTCTCGCCGAATAATTTTTATTATGCCGAAAGTTCCAATCACCATGCCGCAACTGGGCGAATCGATGGCCGAAGCCACCATCGTCACGATCAAGGTTCAAGCGGGCGAGAAAGTTGCCGCCGACCAGGAGATCATCGAAGTCGAGACGGACAAAGCGGTCATGGGTGTGACAACGCCCTGCCCCGGTGAGATCGCGCAAATCGAGGCAAAGGTGAAGGGAACCTATGCCGTCGGTGCCGTGCTCGGATATGTCGAAGCGAGCGAAGCGGACGCGGCACGTTTTGTAAAACGAGCGCCCGAGCCGCCGATGGGCGACATCGCGAAAGAAGTGCCCGGTCGAGAAGAAGAAGACGCCGCGCGCCCACAAAACGGTTCACACTTCCAAGTGGATGAAGCGGGGCTGCCGCCTGTTGCAGCCGGTTCGCATTTTCAAGTCGATCAAGCGAGCGTGTTGCCAGTGCCCGTGGGAACGAAGGGAGCCGGCTATCTCTCGCCGCGGGTGCGCGCGCGAATGGCTGAGTTGCAATTGACGCAAGCCGATCTCGCCGGAATCCATGGGAGCGGGAATGCCGGCCGCGTCACGATCAAAGATCTCGAAACATTTCTCAGCGGGCTGGAGGATCAAACGGCGGAAGATGCCAGCGCCATTCGCACCGGCGTGGCGGATGCGATGCGGCGCAGTTGGACGCGGCCACTCGCGACTGTCGGCGTTTCCGTTTGGATCGATCCCGTGTTGGAGGATCGCAAGCAGCGCGATCCGAAACCCGGACCGGCCTTGTATGTCTTGCGTGCACTCGCTCTGGCGCTGGCGGAAAATCCGGCGGCTGCCGCGCGTCTCATCGGCGGGCGCGCCATTCGTTCGGATTCCATCGACATTGGCGTGGCGGTCGAGGCGCAAGATGGGATCATGGTTCCCGTTATCCGCAACGCCGATAAGACATCGCTGGCCGACCTAACGAGTCGTTATGGCGAACTGGTCGAACTGGGGCGCCGGCGGCGGCTGAGCTCGGAGATGACCAGCGGCGGTATCGCTTCCGTTTCGAACTTCGGCACTTTCGGTCTCGACTGGGGCACGCCGATTC
>JBDUCP010000039.1:0-11331 GCA_040003405.1 Verrucomicrobiota bacterium | reverse complement strand
ATGATGTCCTGTAGCTTGTAAATGGCGCGCGCGGGAATGAGCAGCGTGAGCACCATGGCGAAGCCGCCGAAGATGGCGCCGGCCACAAAGTACGGCGGGAAAATCGTGGTGTGCCAGGTCGGGATAATCGACGTGGCGAAGTCGAAGGACACGACACTGTGCACCGAAAGCACCAGCGGCGTGGAGAGACCGGCCAGCAATAGATACGCCATTTCGTAATGACGCCAGTTGCGGTTCGAGCCGCGCCAGCCGACGGCGAAAATTCCGTAGAGGAATTTTTTGATCTTGGTCGTGGCGCGATCACGCAGCGTGGCCAAATCGGGAATCAAACCAGTGTACCAAAAGAGGACGGAGACGGAAAAATAAGTCGAGACCGCGAAGACATCCCAGAGCAGCGGGCTACGAAAATTCGGCCAGATGCCGTAGTTGTTAGGCAAAGGCGCGAGATACCACGCCATCCAAACGCGGCCGACGTGCACGCCCGGAAAAATCGCGGCGCAGATAACCGCAAACAGCGTCATCGCTTCGGCCGAGCGATTGATCGACGTGCGCCATTTTTGTCGCAGCAAAAACAAGATCGCGGAGATGAGCGTGCCGGCATGTCCGATACCGATCCAGAAAACGAAGTTGGTAATGTCCCAGGCCCAGCCGACCGGATGGTTCAATCCCCAGGTGCCGACGCCGGTGGAAATTTGATAGCCGAGACAGAACAGCCCGAACATCGCGATCATGGAGGTGATGGCGAATGAGACCCACCACCAGCGCGGCGCGCGTTCTTCGATCACCCCGGAAATGCGTTCGGTGATCCAACTGAAATTGCGCCGGTTCAGGACCAGCGGCACCCGCTGCAACGGTTTGTCGAGCGATGTCGATGCGCCTTCCATTACCGCTTCTCCTCCGTCTCGTGCGCGCCGTGGCCTTCGTGCTCATGCGCCTCATGTCCCAGACTCGCCACCGCTATTCTACCGGCATCCGGCATTTTCGGATTTGGATTGCGGATGCGCGCCAGATAACTCGTACGCGTGTTCACATTCAAATATTCGAGCAGCCGATAATTGCGCTCCTGTTTCTTAATTTGCGAAACGCGGCTCTCCGGATCCTTGATGTCGCCGAAGACGATCGCCTCGGTCGGGCACGCTTGCGCGCATGCGCTGGTGAAGGAATCGCGCGGAATGTTTGTGTCGCTCGACGCGCCCGCGCGCACATGCGCGGAAATTTTCGCTTCCTCGATTCGCTGCACGCAATAGGTGCATTTTTCCATCACGCCGCGCATGCGCACCGTCACGTTCGGATTTTTCTGAAGTTTGGTCGTGTCCGGGGCGCCTTTGGTCGTAAGCGGCGCAAAGTATTCTTTGTAAATGTTGAACACGCCCGCGATTTTTTTCTTCCCGATCGGCCGCTGGTTGTAGTCGAAGAAATTAAAACGGCGCACTTTGAACGGGCAGTTGTTCGCGCAATAACGCGTGCCGATGCAACGGTTGTAGGCCATCACGTTCAAGCCGTCTTCACTGTGCACTGTCGCGTTGACCGGGCAGACCGTTTCGCACGGCGCATTCTCACAATGCTGGCACATCATGGGTTGATGCACGATCTCGGGATTTTCCGGCCAGTCGCCTTTGTCCTGATTAAACGGCTTGTCGCTCGCGTAGTAGCGATCGAGGCGCAGCCAATGCATCGAACGTCCGTGGCCGGCCTGTAGTTTGCCCACGATTGGAATGTTGTTCTCGCTCTGGCAGGCGATAACGCAGGCGCTGCAACCGGTGCAGACATTCAAGTCCACCGTCATGCCCCATTGTTGCGGCGCGGTCAGCGGCGGATGCGAGTAGAGCGATGGCAATTTTGCCGGTAACTCTTCGTCGCCCGCGATCTTTTTCACGAACTCATTGTCTTCGCGATAATGTTCGATCGTGGCCTCGCGCACCAACCCGCGGCCTTCGATGCTCCAATGATCCTGGGTCACCGACAGCGCGTAGGTCCCGTGTGCTTTCCTTACATTGACACTCGCCACCGTCCTGACGTCGGCCGTGATCGAATGCGGATTCGAGGAAGTGCGCAGCAGGTAACCATTGAAGCCGGCTTCTTCGCCGACCGGTCCAGTCATTTTGCGACCATATCCGAGCGGGATCGTAATCGAACCGTCCGCGTGTCCCGGCGAAATCAGCGCCGCAATCACCAGTTCGCGCACAAACGGTTTCTGATTCTTATCGAGCAGCGTTTCGGTGATCGAAATATCGATGAGGTCGCCAGTATCCACCCCCAGATGTTTCGCCTGCGCCGGGCTCATCAACGCCGCATTATCCCACGTGAGCTTCGTTACCGGATCGGGCAACTCCTGCAGCCAGCCATTATTAATATAGCGGCCGTCATCCATCGCGTAACTGCGCACGAGAACGATCTCCGGCGAATCGAGGGTGGGCGCGGGAGGCGATGCCCACAAATTATGCGCCACGCCGCCGGCATTATCCGAGTTGAATGTGGTCGCCTTGTCCTTCACGGCAACATGCGACGCGAATCCATCGCGCAAGAAAGCCGACCACGCCGTCGCGAAATCACCCGCCGGCGCCGTCGCGCGAAATGTTTCCTGGACCAATTCCGGGCCTTCCGTTTTCGCACCGCCAAGCACCGCGTTGAGAAAATCAATTTCCGAAAGCCCGCCGAACAGCGGCAGAATCATCGGCTGCACCGAGAGATAGCCGCCATCGGAAGTAAGCGCATCGCCCCACGATTCGAGAAAATGCGCCGCCGGCACGTGCCATTTGCTCAGGGCCGAAGTCGCATCCTCATAAAAACCGAGGCGCACCACATCCGGCACCTTCTTTTGCAGATCGGCCCAATCGAGCGGGGCCAGCGTGTTTGGATCGTGCGCGGCCGCGCGCGGTGCATTGTAAACCGGATCGCCGCCCAGAATGAAAAGCTGTTTGATCCGGTCCGCACTGATGTCTCCCGCAAGTTGCAGAATACTGTTGGTTTTCGGATTCCGGGCAAACTCCCGCACCAGCAAAGTGGTGCCGATATTTTTCAGCGCCGCGTTGATTGCGTAGGTAATCAACTGCACGACGACCGGTTGATGCGAACCGGCGATGACCAGACTCGCGCCCGGCTTCGCCATCAAATCGTTCGCCACTTCGGTCAGCCACTGTTCGTCGAACTTCACTGCACCCACCGGCTCAGTGAGCGTGCCGATGGTCGAACCCAATCCCGGATCTTTTGTCGCCGCCGCAATTTTCATGGCGAGCGCGTGCGCGAATGCCGGGATCTGACTCGCCGGACAACGCAGCCGATGATCGGCCATCGCGCCCGTGAGCGAGAAACGGTTTTCGACCACATACAACCGGTTCATCGCGTCCTTGGCCGAGCTGACTCGGCGGCGCGAGGAGAACGCGCGGATCCCCGCCAAATCGCCTTCGCCGCAATCGAGAAAATCGCTGTCCAGCGCGAGCACCACATCGGCGCGTTCGAAGCGCGGGACGAGTCGCGCATTATCCCCGAAACTCAACTGCGTCCCGAAACGCTGCGCTTCGGTCAGGAGCGGATCGTAAACGCACCAGCGCATCTTCGGGAAAACTTTCAGCAATTCCAGGCGCAAACGTTCGCGTGTCGGCGAATGCACTTCCTCGACGAGAAACGCCATCTCGACGCCGCCGTTCGCAGCCATCTTCGACCGCAGTTCCGTGAGATATTTTTCAAACGCCGCCAGATCGCGTGTTTCCCCTTTCTCAGCAAAACGTTTCGAGCGCGCCGGATCGTAGAGATCAAGGATCGACGCTTGCGCGAATGTATCCGTCGCGCCGCCGCTCGCAGGATGCAGCGGGTTGCCGTCGATCTTGCTCGGCCGGCCATCGTGCGTCGTCACCACGAGCGGGATTGCCCCCGTCCGTCGCGGCATGGCCGTCGCATAAAAGAGCGCTTTGCCCGGGATGGCCCACTCCACGCTTTTGGTGAACGGAACCAGATGCGCCTCCGGCCGCCGACAACTCGTTAGGCCAAAACCGGCCAGCGCCATCGACGCGCCCATCACTTTCAAAAATCCGCGGCGCGACCATTCATCGCCTTCCAGCTGGGCCGCTCCCGCTGGAAATTCGCGCTCCAGCCAGCCCCGAAATTCCGGCGTGTCGCTAAGTTCGCCGAGACTGCGCCAGTACCGTTTTCCGGTCAGCGCTGGCGCAGGATGTTGGAGCACGCGTTTCATCGGTGGCACCCCTGGCAATTAAGCGGCGGCTGAATATTCCACCGTTCTTTCAAAGTTTGTCCGATCTCCTGCTGCGTCAGCTTTTTCTTCTGCGACCAATCTTCCGTCACACCTGTCGGTTGTCCGTATTTCGCGACAAAGTTTGCCGGATTTTCCCAATCCGGTTTCCAATCCAGGTTCGTGATCTGTGTTTCGGGACGCAGGAAATTTTCCGGATGCCGATGGCATTCCAGACACCACGCCATGCTGTGTGGCTTGGCGTGATAAACAACCGGCATGTGATTCACCTGGCCGTGACAACTCGCGCAACTGATCCCGCGATTTACATGTGCGGCGTGATTGTAATAAACGTAATCGGGCGTGCGATGCAGTTGCACCCACTCGACCGGTTGACCGGATTTCCAACTCGCGCGCACTGGTTCGAGTTTTGGATTGTCCTTCTGCACCTGCGTGTGGCAGGCCATGCAGGTTTGCGTTGTCGGCAAATTCGAATGGGCTGCCACGTCGACAAAGCTGTGGCAGTAGCGGCAATCCATCCCGAGTTGCGACACATGCAGATCGTGCGGGAACGGCACCGGCTGGATCGGCTGGTAACCGACGCGCGTGTATTTCGGCGTGACATAGTACCACGTCGCCGCGGTTAATCCGCAAACGATGACCACGCCGCAGATGGCGATTTTCAGCGGCAACCAATTCGACCAGCGTGGAAAAAAATTCGCCATGTTTACTTAACGAACTGTGCTTTGGGCAATCGACAGCCGCCAAGCAAAAAACGCGGCGAAATTAAAATTAGGATGTGCCGCGCTCAGAAAATTAGATTGGTTGAGTTTGCCCTTCGCCATTGCACCGCGAATCGCGCCAACTCTATAAATCGACATCTCATTAGCAAAACAAATTTCTCATGAAAATCCCGCTTCCATTTTGCTTCGCAATCAGTCTTGCAATTTGTGGCGCGATCACGGCCGAAACAGCCGACACCGTGTTTCTCAACGGCAATATTTACACCGGGAATGAGCGGCAACCGCGTGCTGAAGCGATCGCCGTGCGCGCGGGTCGAATTGTTTTTATCGGCTCAAATACAGATGCGAAAAAAATTGAGAACGCATCTGTCATCGATCTCGCGGGAAAAACTGTCGTTCCCGGTCTGACCGATTCGCATTGCCATATCTTTGGCATCGGCGAGCGCGAGATGAATCTGAATCTCGAAGGCACAAACACACGGGCAGATTTTTTGGCGAAAGTGAAAGAGCGCGTCGCACAAACCGAGCGCGGCATGTGGATCACGGGTCGCGGTTGGATCGAAACATTTTGGAAGCCGCCACAATTTCCAACGCGCCAGGAACTCGACCAGCTCGCGCCCGACAATCCCGTTTACCTCACGCGCGCGGACGGTCACGCCGCCATTGCAAATTCCGCCGCGCTGAAAATCGCGCAGATCGACCGCCAAACGGCCGATCCGTTCGGCGGCAAAATTCTGCGAACAAATGGCGAACCAAACGGCATGCTGCTCGACAACGCGCAAGACCTCGTCGCGAAAAATATTCCGAAGCCAACCCCAGCCGACAAAGAGCGCGCCTTGCTGCTCGGCGTGGAACGCGAGATCAAGCTCGGCTGGTGCGAAATTCAAAATGCCGGCAGTCACAAAGACGAGGCCGATCTCATTCGACGCCTGGAGGAGGCCGGAAAAATCAAACTGCGCATGATCAACGCCATTTACGGCCCGGGCCCAGATGCAAAATGGTTGCTGGAAAACGGCGCCACGCTGAATGCGAGCGATCACCGCTTCACGCAACGCACCATCAAAGTGATCTTCGATGGTGCGCTTGGCTCGCGCGGCGCGGCGTTATTGAAGCCCTACGCCGATTCGCCCGATACATCCGGCTATCTCACCGAAAAGCCCGAAGAGTTACGGCCGATGCTGACCGAAGCATTGCGCCGCGGCATTCAAGTCGAGACGCACGCCATCGGCGATCGCGCGAACCGGATGATCCTCGATCTCTACGACCAAGCGTTCAAAACGGTGCCGTCTAAAGAACGGAAAGTGAGCGAACCGCGCTGGCGCGTCGAGCACGCGCAGATCGTCGATCCCGCCGACATCCCGAGATTCGCCAAACTCGGCGTGATTGCCTCAATGCAACCGTCGCACGCCATCAGCGATTTATTTTTTGCGCCGAGTCGGCTTGGCAAGGAACGCCTCGTCGGCGCTTACGCCTGGCAAAGTCTGCTCAAGTCCGGTGCGATTATCTGCGGCGGCTCCGACGCTCCCGTCGAACGCGGCGAGCCGATGATCGAATTTTATGCCGCCGTCGCACGCAAAAGCATCAAGGGCGAATCAGCCGACGGCTGGCATCCCGAGCAAGCCGTTTCGCGCGAGCAAGCGTTGAAGATGTTTACGATGTCGCCCGCCTACGCCGCGTTCGAAGAACAGGACAAGGGTTCCATTGAAGTCGGGAAGCTGGCCGACCTCACGATCCTCACAAAAGACATCATGAAAATCCCCGCGCCCGAAATTCTCGCAACGACGTGCGCCATGACCGTGATCGGAGGCGAGATTGTTTTTGAAATCCGATAGCTACTGATTCAGGACGCGCTCGTACTCGTTGCCTGTTTTATTAAATACATATCGGTCGTGTTTCCGCCGTTGTTTACGCCAAGCACGAAGTCTTCTAGGGCGCCAGCGTGAGAATACATTATGCTCAGGGAACGAGCGGCATGATGAATCTGACACGGCGGAAATTTCTGGGGTTGGGCGCGCTGGCGCTGCCGGCGGCGCTGGGCCTCAACGCGCGCTACGTCGAACCGACGGCGTTGCGCGTGACGAAACTCGCGGCTGGTCCGGGGCGCGATTGCCGCTTTGTCCATTTCAGCGACCTGCATCACAAGGGCGATGTGCGTTACGCGGCGGAGGTGGTGAGGACGATCAACGAGCTGGAGCCGGAGTTTGTCTGTTTCACGGGCGACCTGGTGGAGAAGAGGCAGTTCGGGCCGGAAGCGCTCGAGTTCATCCGCCAGATCAAGGCGCCGGTGTACGGCTCGCCGGGCAATCACGATTACTGGAGCGGGATTTCTTTCACGGAGGTGGAACGCGCGTTCGCGGCGACGGGCGGCGCATGGCTGGTGGAGCGGAGCATCGTGCTGCCGAAACATGATCTGGAAATCGCGGGGCTGACGGTCTGGAGCGCGCATACTTTTACGGAGCGGCGCGCGAGCCGGCGCGTGGCGCTGATGCATTATCCGTTGATGGCGAACTGGCTGGGGGAGCATCGCTACGATCTGCTGCTTTCAGGGCACTCTCACGGGGGCCAGATCCGGCTGCCCTTCTATGGCGCGCTCTGGTTGCCGGATGCGGTGGGACCTTATCAGCTTGGTTCTTACGAAACGCCGGCCGGACCGCTCTATGTAAGCGCGGGGATTGGGACCTATCACTATCCGCTGCGATGGAATTGCCCGCCGGAGATTACACTGGTGACGATGTAGCTAACAAGAGGTCGGCACGCGCTGAGCCAGCGCGACGCCGTGCGGAATGGCGCCGGCGACGAAACCGAGGCACTCGACGGCGCCGGATGGTTTGCCGGGTAGGGCGATGACGAGCGAGCGCTCCACCACCGCCGCCAGGCTGCGCGACAGGATCGCGTTCGGCGTGATCTTCATCGACTCGCTCCGCATCGCTTCGCCGAAGCCGGGAAGTTCCACGCGCATGATCGCGCGGATCGCTTCCGGCGTGACATCGCGCGCGGCGATGCCGGTGCCGCCGGTCGTTAAGATAAGCGCGCAATCCTGCGCGGAGAAGGAACGCAGCGTGTCCTGAATGCGCGCGATGTCATCGGGGACGATTGCTTCGGCCTGCACCTGCCAGCCGTATTCCTGCGCCGCTTTTTTCAGGGCCGGGCCGCCGAGATCGTCGTAATCACCAGCTGCGGCGCGGTCGGAGATGGTGATGATGCCGACCGTGACTGAAGCTCCGACGTCAGACATCGCTTTTCGTTTTTTTCAGCAGCCGCACGTCGGAAATCACCATCTCCTTATCGACCGCTTTGCACATGTCGTAGATCGTAAGCAGCGCCACCGACACGCCGGTGAGCGCTTCCATTTCCACGCCGGTCTGCGCGATGGTGCGCGCCGTGCAGGTCACTTTCAAGCCGGTAATCAAGGTGGCTATCTCGAGATCCACATGGCTCAAACTTAAATTGTGACAGAGCGGGATGAGCTGGGATGTTTGCTTGGCCGCCTGAATCCCGGCGATGCGCGCGGTGGCAAAAACATTCCCCTTCCCGATGCGATTTTCGGCGATGAGCGCGAGGGTTTCCGGACGCAGTAAGATTTTGCCGGCGGCAATTGCTTCGCGCGCGCTGGTCTCCTTCGCCGAGACATCGACCATGCGAGCGCTGCCGTCATCGGCCAGATGGGTGAGACGTTCCACGGTCTAGCCTCCGATCGCGACCATCACGCGGCCTGGCACGTAGTTGTCCCGGAAATCATGCTGCTCCGGTTTGCGCTCGACCACGTCGAGGAAGAACTGCTTCAGCTCCGCGTCGCTCGCGCCGGCGCGCATGACTTTCATGATGTCGAACTCAAGGTAACTGCCGAGGCATGGCCGCAGCTTCCCGTCGCAGGTCAGACGCAGTTTGTTGCAGCTCTCGCAGAAATGCAGATTCGTCATCGCGCCGATGAAGCCAATGCGCTGGTCGCGGTCGGGAATCTTGTAGTAGGTCGATGGGCCATTGGTGCGGAAGGTCGGTTCCGGGATAAGCGCGCCGTAGCGGGATTCGAGAACGCGACGCGCCTCGGCGACCGGGAAAAAATTACCGTCCTGGAGCACGTCGCCCGTGGTGACCGGCATGAGCTCGATGAAACGGAGCATGAGATTGCGCGCGGCGGCGAATTCGACCAGCGGAATAAATTGATCTTCGTTGCGGCCGCGCATGAGCACGCAGTTCAATTTAATTTGCGGGAAACCCGCGGCGATGGCGGCGTCGATCCCGGCGAGCGCCTGACTCAGCCAATCGCGGCCCGTGATCGCGGCATAGACTTCGGGGTCGAGCGTATCGAGCGAAATGTTGACGGAGTTGACGTTCGCCGCGCTCAGTGCTGCGGCCATCGTTAGGCCATTGGAAGTTTCACGCGCCAGCAGTGTGCCGTTGGTCGAGATGCCGATGTCGCTGATGCCCGCGAGAGCGCGCAGCTCCTGGAAGAACGGGAGCACATCGCGGCGCGTGAGCGGCTCGCCGCCGGTGATGCGCACTTTGGTAACTCCGAGCTCGGTCGCGATGCGAATCAGCCGCAGCGTTTCTTCATAACTGAGGATGTCGGCGCGCGGCAGCCACTCCTGCAATTCCTGCGGCATGCAATAGGTGCAGCGCTCGTTGCAACGGTCCGTGATCGAGACGCGCAAATACGAAATGCGGTGGCCGAAGCGATCTTCCATGTCGGCGAAGTTAGCGACGCACGCGGCGCGAAGCAAGGCCGCCGCAGTTGACCGTTAGCACGGCGCGGTTAGCTTGCGCTATGAAGCGACGCCTTATTACCCCCGCGCTATTTGCCTGCGCAGTTTTGTTTCTATTTGGATGCACCACGGTGGACACTCGCATTCAGGAACGGCCGGAAGCTTATCACCGTCTTTCGCCCGGTGATCAGGCGCTCGTGCAACAAGGAAAAATCCGCGAAGGCATGTCGCAGGATGTTGTCTATATCGCATGGGGCGCGCCGAGCCAGCGACTGCCCGGGCGCAACCGTGGACGAATAGTCGAGACGTGGGTCTATGACGCGAGCGCGGCCGGTGATTATCCAGGACCGTTCTTTTACGGTCAGCCTTACGGTTTCGGAATAGGCTTTGGTGGATTCTATGGCGGACGGCGCGGTCGCCTGCATCGCGGATTTTTTTACGATCCATTCTACGATCCGTTTTTCTATAACCACGCCAATATCGTGCGCTATCCGGAGCGGATTGTGTCGTTTGAAAACGGGCGCGCAATTTCCTTCCAGTTCCTTCCGCCACCTCGGATTTACTAGCGCACTGCGGCGGAGCGCAGACTGAGTCTGCGAAAATCTAGAGATGGCATATTCCTCCTTCGGACAGTTTGTCGAAGCGCTCGATCGGGCGGGCGAATTGCAGCGCATGACGCAACCGGTCGAGACGGATTTGCTCATCGCGGAATGGGCGAACCGCGAAATGAAATCGCCGGGGGGCGGGAAGGCATTGCTCTTCGAAAATCCGACCATCGACGGAAAGGCGTCGAAATTTCCGCTCGCCATCAACACCATGGGCTCGCGCAAACGCATGGCGTTGGCGCTCGGACGCGACAGCATCGATGAAATTGCCCACGAAGTGCAGCTCATCCTGAAAGCAAAACCGCCGACGGATTTGCGCGAAGGCTGGAGCCTGCTGAAGCAGGGAATCCATCTGCTGCACGCGCGGCCGAAGCATTCCAAAGAAGGCGCGTGTCAGGAAGTAGTGCATCGCTTCGATCAAGGGGCGGAGCCATTTTCCCTGTCGGATCTTCCCATTCTCAAATGCTGGCCAAAAGACGGCGGGCGCTTCATTACCCTGCCGAATGTCCACACGCGCGATCCCGATACCGGCGCGCGCAATCTCGGCATGTATCGCATGCAGATTTACGATGGCCTGACGGCCGGCATGCACTGGCAGGTGCACAAGGTCGGCGCGCGACATGGGCGACGCTATTACGAACGCGGCGAGCGCATGCCGGTAGCGGTCACGATCGGCGGCGATCCGGCTTACACACTCGCCGCGACCGCGCCGCTGCCCGATGGACTCGACGAAATTCTTTTCGCCGGATTCATCCGCAAAAAATCCGTCGATCTCGTTCCCTGCAAAACGATCGAACTGGAAGTCCCGGGCGACGTCGATTTTGTCCTCGAAGGTTATGTGCAACCGGGCGAGATGCGGCCGGAAGGGCCCTTCGGCGATCACACCGGCTACTACACCGCGGTCGAGGATTATCCGGTTTTCCACTTAACGGCCATCACCCATAGGCGCGAGGCAATTTATCCGACAACGATCGTCGGCATTCCGCCGATGGAAGATTTCTACATGGGCGACGCCAGCGTGCGGATTTTTTTGCCGGTCTTCAAAATGAATTTCCCGGAGTTGGTGGACATGGCGCTCCCGCCGGAAGGCGTTT
>JBDUCP010000038.1:0-11378 GCA_040003405.1 Verrucomicrobiota bacterium | reverse complement strand
ATTCCCTCTTCGTCCAATTCGAATTCATTCTCGGCGCCCACGGCGCTCACAAATTTTAATTACATGAAAACCAAACTGTTCCTTGTTCTCTGCGCTCTTTTTGCCGCGCTGCTGCTGCCCGCTCAAGCGAAGATCAAAGTCGTCGCCACCCTGCCCGATCTTGCTTCGCTTGCCCGGGACATCGGCGGCGACAACGTTGAGGTCAGCGCGATGGCAAAGCCGACGGAGGATTCGCATTTCGTGGACGCGCGTCCGAGCTTTGTCGTGCAGTTGCGCAGCGCTGATGTCCTGATCGATGGCGGCGCGGAGCTCGAGATCGGCTGGCTTCCGCCGCTCCTGCAAAATGCGCGTAACCCGAAAATCGAAGTCGGTAAACCGGGACGAGTGCAGGCATCGCAAGGCGTTCGCTTGATGAACGTCCCCGCGAACGTGACTCGCGCCGCGGGAGACGTTCACGCCCTGGGCAATCCGCATTTCATGACCGATCCGATCGTTGCCAAGACAGTGGCGCTTCATATTGCCCAATCCTTCTCCGCGGTAGACGCGCCGAATGCGGCGACGTACGACGCGAACTACAAGAAATTCGAGGCCGCCATTAACGCCAAACTCCAGGAGTGGGGCACGGCGATGTTGCCGTTCAAAGGACAAAGCGTCGTCGCGTATCACGATTCCTGGGTTTATTTCGCGCACCGCTTCGGCCTGAACATCGATATCTTCCTCGAACCGAAACCCGGCATTCCGCCATCGCCTTCGCATCTCGCGGAGGTCATCGAGAAAATGAAAGCGCAGAAAATCAAGGCCATCATCGTCGAGCCATTTCACGATCGAAAGATTGCCGAGAAAGTCGCCAGTTCGACTGGTGCGAAGGTGGTCGATTTCGCGCAATATCCCGGCGCACTGCCAAACACCGATACTTATGTGAAGTTGATCGACGCGCTGGTTTCGCGACTCGCCGCCGCGATGAGGTAACACCATGTGGGACGTGATGTTTTGGCCGATCGTGGCCTGCGTGTTGTTGCCGTGGCTGCTCGTTTACCTCGGCCTGCATGTCGTCCAGCGCGGCATTATTTTCATCGACATCGCCATGGCACAGATGGCGTCGCTCGGCATTTGCGTCGCGCTTTTGTTTCGGATGAATCTGGAGAGTCCCGCGACGTTTGCGATCGCGCTCGGTTTTACGCTGGTCGGCGCCGCGGTTTTTTCCTTTACCGGCAAGCGCACCAGCCCGGTGCCGCAGGAAGCGGTTATCGGCATTGCCTATGTCGTGGCAGCGGCGGCTGCCGTCTTGCTGCTCAGCCGCGCCGCCGAAGGTGACGAGCAAATCAAACAGATGCTCGTCGGCAATATTTTGCTCGTTACGCCGACTGAAGTTTGGAAATGCTTTGGACTTTTCGCGCTTGTCGGGGGCTTACATTTTGTCCTGCGCAAGAATTTCCTGCTCGTCTCGTACGATCGCGACGGCGCTTATGCGAAAGGGCTGCGCGTGCGCTGGTGGGATTTTCTTTTCTACGCCGCGTTCGGCCTCGTCGTCACAAGTTTCGTCCGCATCGCCGGCGTGTTGCTCGTCTTCAGCTACTTAATCGTGCCTGCGGTGTGCGGGATCAATCTCGCGCGATCGCTTTCTCGTCGGCTGTTGATCGGCTGGCTCATCGCTTTGCTCGGCGGGGTCGGCGGGCTTTTCTTTTCCTTTTGGTGGGACCTTCCGTCGGGAGCGGCGATCGTCTGCACGTTTGGCGCACTGCTGATCATGGTCTCGTTAGGCACGCTGGCGCGACCGCGTCCCCGGTAGCATGCATTCATTTCACTACAAGGACGAGCGATTGCATTGCGAGGACGTGAACCTCGAACGCATTGCCGAAAAATACGGAACGCCGCTTTACGTTTACAGCGCGAGCACAATTCTCGATCATTACCGCCGCCTTAACGATTCGTTAGGCGAGATCGATCACCTCATCTGCTACGCGGTCAAAGCAAATTCGAATCGCGCCCTTCTTTCATTACTCGCGCGAGAAGGAGCGGGTTTCGACATCGTCTCCGGTGGCGAACTTTTTCGCGTGCTCGCGGCCGGGGGCGATCCGCAGAAATGCACCTTCGCCGGTGTCGGTAAATCTCGAGAGGAAATTGAGTACGCGCTCGACCAGGACGTGTTCAGTTTCAATGTCGAAAGCGAAGCGGAACTGGCCTGCATCGATCGCCTGGCTCGGGAGAAGAAGGTCCGCGCACCAATCGCGCTGCGCGTGAATCCCGATGTCGATGCCGGCACGCATCGCTATGTCTCGACCGGCCGCAGCGAAAACAAATTCGGCATCGCGCTCGAGCGGGTGGCCGACCTTTACGAGCAGGCCGCGCGCATGCCAAACATCGTGATCCGCGGTGTGCAGATGCATATCGGCTCGCAGATCACCGAGGCTCAACCATTCGCCGCCGCGATCAAAAAAGTTGTGCCGCTGGTGCGCGAATTGAAATCGAAATACGGCATCGAGTTTTTCTCGGTCGGCGGCGGCATGGGAATTATCTACCGACGCGCGCTCGAAAGCGGCTCAGGCAAATGGTGGCACAAGCGCGGCGGCGAACCGTCTGCTTTCAGCATTCACGATTACGCCAATGCAATCGTGCCGCTTCTACGCGATTTGGGCGTTCGTATTTTGCTGGAACCGGGTCGCTTTATTGTCGGCAACGCTGGCGTGCTGCTCACGCGTGTCCGTTATATCAAGAAAACCGCGCAGAAAAAATTCGTGATCGTAGATGCCGGGATGAACGATCTGATCCGGCCTGCGCTCTACCAGAGCTATCATGAAATCGTGTCGTTGCGTGAAGCAGGCGGCACGCGCGAGAAAGTCGATGTCGTAGGTCCTGTATGTGAATCCGGAGATTTCTTGGCGCAGGATCGCGAGATGCCGGAACTGCGGGAAGGCAATCTGCTGGCAATCACGAGCGCCGGCGCGTACGGATTCGCGATGGCCTCCAATTATAACTCGCGCCCGTTCCCCGCCGAAGTGCTGGTCCGCGGAGAAAAGTTTGCGCTTATTCGGGAACGTCAAACATTCGACGACCTTATCCGGGGGGAACACGATCCTGATTTCCTTTAGCGCGGCCTCCGCTTAATCTTCATTTCCTCGGATGAATCTGCTCGAAGAATTGGAGGCGCGGGTGCTGTGCGGCGATGGCGCCATGGGCACGGTGCTGCTCGAATCCGGCGTTCCGCTGGAACAGTGCTTCGAGGAGTTGTGCCTGACCGAGCCGGAACGTATCGGCGCCATCCATCAGCAATACATCGCGGCGGGCGCGCGCGTGATCGAGACGAACACCTTCGGCGCCAACGCCGTGCGGTTAGAAAGATTCGGATTCGAAAATCGTGTGTCGGAAATCAATCGCGCGGCGGCGCAGATCGCAGTGAAAGCAGCGCAGGGCAAAAACATTTACGTAGCGGGGAGCGTCGGTCCGCTAGGTATCAGCGGCGATGAAGCGACGGCGCGCGGGATCGATCGCGCGCAATGTTTTCGAGAGCAAATCGAGGCGCTGCTCGATGGCGGAGTGCAGTTAATTTTCTTCGAAACGTTCATGGATTTCGACGAAATGGAAATTGCGCTGGGGGCGAAGAACGCAATCGGCGATGCGCTGGCGATTTGCTCGTTTGCTTGCGCACCCGAGGGACGCATCGCATCCGGCATTACCCTGGTGGAGGCATTTGAAAAGCTACAGGGTCGAGGCGCGAAAATTGTCGGAGTGAATTGCATGAATGGCCCCCACGGCATGGTGCAGCTATTGCAGCGAGTGCCGGCGAAATATCTGCTGACCGCATACGCAAATGCCGGTTATCCGAAATATCACGAAGGTCGTTTTCTTTATCATACGGCGCCGGATTATTTTGCGCAGTCGGCGCGCGAGATGGTGGCGGAAGGGGCGCGCCTGGTGGGTGGCTGTTGCGGGACGAATCCGACGCACATTGCCGCCATCGCTGGTGCGATCGCGGACATGCAGCCGGTGCGGAGCAAATCGGTACGCGTCATCGCCGAACCCGCTCCGGAACGCGTGCGTCGCGACACGGCGATGGAGGAGAGTTTGCTGGATCGACTGGCGCAGGGAAAGCGTGTCGTCATTTGCGAACTCGATCCGCCGAAGACCCTGGCGCTCGATAAATATTTCGCGGGCGCGCAGGCGCTGGTGCAAGCCGGCTGCGATGCCATCACGCTGGCGGATAATTCGCTGGCGATTCTGCGAGTGAGCAATCTCGCCATCGGCGCGATGTTGAAGGAGCGCTTCGGCATTACGCCGCTACTGCATTTGAGCTGTCGCGATCGCAACGTTCTCGGGTTACAGAGCGAACTGCTTGGAATGGCGGCGCTCGGGATGCGGCATGTCCTGCCACTGACCGGCGATCCGGCCAAGGTGGGCGACCATCCGGGCGCCTCTTCGGTTTACGATGTGAACTCGGTCGAATTGATTTCGATCATCGCCCGATTGAATGAGGGTTTCAGCCAGGCGGGAAAATCGATCAAAACGCCGACCGGTTTTGTGATCGGCTGCACCTTTAATCCGAATGCGCGAAATCTTGATGCGCAGGTGAACCGGCTCGAGCGCAAGGCCGCGGCGGGAGCGCAGTTCGCCATGACGCAACCGGTGTTTGATGTGCGGCTGCTGGAAGAGATGGCGCGGCGCACGGCGCATGTGGGCATCCCGATGTTTGCCGGCGTATGGCCTCTCTTAAGCGGACGACAGGCGGAGTTTCTGCATAACGAAGTGCCTGGTATTATCGTGCCCGATGCTGTGCGGGCAGAAATGGCGAATCTGGAAGGCGCGACCGGCCGGGCTCGCGGGGTCGAGTTAGCCAGGCCGGTCGTGAAAGCGGCGCTTGAGCATTATCGCGGTGTCTATTTGATCACGCCTTTTCTGCAATACGAGACGACGGTGGAGTTAGCGCAATTTGCGCGGAGCGTTTGAAGCGATGAAGGTCTCGCCATGTTTAAGGTGCAGCGCGCGATCGCGATCCAAATCGGTGGCCTGATGGTCGTCGGGATCGCGCTGTTTTTTCTTTCGCGCAATTATCCGGTAGTCGAGATCGTAGCCGCCGTGCAGCAGCGGGTTATGCAATGGGGCGTCTGGAGCGCGATTTGTTATCCGGTTTTATATGCTTGCTGCAACGTGCTTCTTTTGCCAGCGGGCGTCCTAAGTATTGGAGCGGGCTTTTTCTTCGGCCTCTGGTGGGGATTTTTCATCGCCTTGGGGGGAAACGTGGCCGGCGCGGCAATTGCGTTTCTTATCAGCCGCTGGATCGGGCGCCAATGGCTCAAACGGAAGTTGTTGCGCAATCCGACGCTCGGAGCGTTGGACCCGGCGCTGGAACGCGAAGGTTGGAAAATTATTTTGCTCAGCCAACTACATCCGCTTTTCCCGACAAGCCTGCTGAATTATCTTTATGGCCTGACTCGGATTCGGTTCCGGGTCTGCATGCTCTGGGTGGCCATCGGACAAGCTCCCGGGCTGTTTTTATATTCTTATCTGGGAACGCTCGGCCAAATGGGTTTAAATCTTGCCCGCGGCAAGACGCATCCTCGCGCGATCGAGTATCTTTTTTGGCTTGGCGGGTTCGCCAGCGCCGCCCTCATTCTTGCTCTGCTCGGCCGGATCGCCTTGCGTTTACTTCAACAGGCTGAACGCGATGCTGCCCTCGATCGGCCGCCCTCGAGGCTTCTCGTCACGAGTCCGCGTCACTAATTCGTTGCCGATGTATAAACATCTCATCGATGCCGCTCATGCCGCGCGAGCAAACGCATATGCCCCCTACAGTAAATTCTCCGTCGGCGCGGCCCTTCTTTCCAAGTCTGGCCAAATCTTTTGCGGAGGCAATGTAGAGAATATATCACTCGGTTTAACAATTTGCGCAGAAAGAACTTGCGTCGTAATAGCCTTGGCTAAGGGTCAACGGGAATTTGAGGCTATCGCGATCGTGTCCGACTCGGCAATCCCGGTGGTACCCTGCGGAGCGTGTCGCCAGGTTCTCGCCGAGTTTTCTCCCAATCTTCATCTGATTAGTGCGACGCTGAACGGGATGACGGAGGAATTCGAACTGGGCATTTTGTTGCCGAAGCCGAAGCAGGGTATTTTGGCCTAGTTCGTGGAACATGTTTCAGTTGCCAAAAATTTATGATGTTGTCGTGATCGGAAGCGGTCATGCGGGCGTTGAAGCAGCGTTGGCGTCGGCCCGTCTGGAAGCGACAACGCTTCTCTTAACCCAGAACCTGGATACGATCGCACAAATGTCGTGCAATCCCGCGATCGGTGGATCGGCGAAGGGACATATCGTGCGCGAGATAGATGCGCTTGGGGGTATGATGGGCCTGACCGCAGAGGCAACGGGCATTCAATTCCGAATGCTTAATCGAACAAAGGGTCCGAGCGTGTGGGCTCCGCGAGCTCAGTGCGATAAGAAGGCCTACCAATTTCGCATGAAATCAATCCTTGAGAAATCCACGGGGCTGGATGTAAAACAGGCTACCGTCTCAAAGATCATTACCGGCCGGGGAGGTGCCATCTCTGGGGTGGAAACCGACATGGGGTTTTCCGTTTCCGCCAAATCGGTAGTTCTAACCTCGGGGACATTTCTCCGCGGCATGCTACACATAGGGGAAAATTCAAAGGCTGGGGGGCGAATGGCGGATACGAGTTCAGGGTTAAGCGACTGCCTCCGACAGCTTGGCTTCGAAGTAGGTCGCTTCAAAACTGGGACTCCTTGCCGCCTAAATGGGCGTTCCATTGATTTCGCGAAGTGCGAGGTGCAAATTGGAGAAGAGCCGCGGCCACGTTTCAGCTTTTTGCCGGCAATACCCGATGATCTTAACGGTCGCGGAATCGATAATGATGTGTTCCATGTGGAACAGAAGCCTTGCTGGATTACCCACACCACCCCGGACACGCACGATATCATCAGGGCGAATCTGGATCGATCGCCTTTGTATTCCGGAAGTATTAAGGGAACTGGGCCTCGCTACTGTCCGTCTATTGAGGACAAGGTGGTTAAATTCGCTGACAAGATGACCCATCAGGTTTTCCTGGAGCCCGAAGGCCGACAGACAGAGGAATTCTATGTGAATGGTTTGTCGACGAGCCTTCCTTTCGATGTGCAATACGATTTCATTCGATCAATTCCCGGGCTGGAACAGGCTGAGATTACCCGTCCCGGGTATGCCGTGGAGTATGATTATTTCCCACCGCGGCAACTCCAACAGACGCTCGAAACGAAACGGATTCCCGGCCTGTTTTTCGCCGGACAAGTTAATGGCACGTCCGGATATGAAGAAGCTGCAGCGCAGGGTCTTATCGCGGGAGCCAATGCCGCCTTAAGCGCTCACGACCGCCCGCAGGTGATCATTTCGCGGAAGGAGGCGTACATCGGAGTAATGATTGATGACTTAACTACTAACGGCACGGATGAGCCATACCGAATGTTCACGAGCAGGGCCGAAGATCGACTCTCGTTGCGCCAAGATAACGCGGACCAACGCCTCACGCTGAAAGGATTCGAGATCGGACTTGTCGATAAGGCGCGATGGAGCGTATTCATCGAGAAGATGACTCAGTTAGAGGAACTGAAGCGGATGGTGGAAAGCGCCACGTTAAATGGAGAAAAGATCACTTCGTTTTTGAAACGGCCGGAATTTAACCTGGCAAGTCTGCCGCAGGAGATCCGACGGCGAGCTTCCGATGATTTGTGGAACTTGGTGGAAACAGACATGAAATATGCGGGTTACGTCAAGCGCCAGGAAGCGCAAAATCTCAAGCTTTCACGAGATCATGGACGCCGAATTCCGAGCGATATCAGTTACGACAAAATTCCCGGTTTACGTCTTGAGACCCGCCAGAAACTAGCAGCCTTCCGTCCGGGTTCGCTCGGTCAGGCGATTCGGGTTAGCGGGATAACCCCCGCGGACGTTTCCATTATATCAATTTGGCTGGAGAAAAACGGATCAACCCATTCCAGAACTGCTATTTAACAACGTAGAACGCTTAGAATACCGTGTGGGTGTTTGCTATCATAGCCGCCGTTGTCGGCTATTTTCTTGGGGCTTTTCCGGCAGGGTATTTCGCCGGTCGTATCGCCGGCGTGGACGTTCGCTCCGAAGGCAGCGGCAACATTGGAGCGACTAACGTGCTCCGCGTTCTTGGCAAGCGGTGGGGTTACACCGTCTTCTTTATCGACACGCTCAAGGGTTTCCTAGCCGTACAACTAACGTTCTTGCTTGCGAATCACTCCGCCGTGGCGCGCGGCCATGCCGAAAACTTTGCCGTGCTTGCCGCTGTCATGTGCATCCTTGGCCATACCTTTCCCGTTTGGCTTCGCTTCAAAGGCGGCAAAGGCGTCGCGACCTCCGCCGGCGCCATTGCGGGCCTCATGCCGCTCGCCGCGGCTGCCGTACTCGTCACGTGGATTGTCACCTATGAAATTTTTCGCTATGTCTCGCTGGCCTCAATAATGGCGGCGGCCGCGCTGCCCATCACGGTGGCTCTCCTCCTTCGTTGGGAAATCATTCACGGACCGGTGCTCTTTTATTTTGCCTTGGCTATGACGATCCTGGTGATTTGGAAACATCGTTCCAATTTCTCTCGTCTTCTAAACGGAACCGAACAACGTTTTGCACGCAAGCGATGAACATTAAACGCACAGCTATCGTAGGAGCTGGCGGTTGGGGCACGGCCTTGTCGGTTCTCTGGTCAAAGAAAGGAAACGAAATTCTCCTGTGGGGTCACGATGCCATTCGTACGGAAGCGCTTTCCGCGACCCGCGAAAATCGCAATTATCTCCCGGGCATCAAACTTTCTGAATCCATCCACGTCACTAATGACCTGGCTGCTTGTGCGGCCGCGGATCTAATTGTTTTCGTCACACCATCCACCGCTTTGCGCAATGTTGCTGGGCGGCTTCACGCGGTGCTGGGCGATTCGAAAGCTATCCTTTTAAGCTGCACAAAAGGAATCGAACACGGAAGCGGCCTGCGGATGAGCGAGGTTCTCTCGGAGCTTTTCCCGCGAAGCACCGTCGCGGTGCTCTCGGGGCCCAACCTTGCGGTTGAAGTATCGCGCGATCTGCCCACCGCCGCGGTCCTTGGTTGCAAGGCGCCGGAGTGCGCCGAAGAGCTGCAACGATACCTCGGCAGTGAGCGATTCCGCATTTATTCCAGCGATGAGACGATCAGCATCGAACTGGGCGGCGCGTTAAAAAATGTCTTCGCTATCGCCGCCGGGGTGAGTGACGGCTTCGGTCTCGGCGACAACTCGAAGGCAGCGCTAGTCACGCGCTCTCTGGCCGAACTCGTGCGCTTGGGGACCGCGATGGGAGGGAATGCGCGGACGTTCTACGGCTTGAGCGGCGCGGGTGATCTGATCGCAACCTGTTTCAGCCAGCACAGCCGCAACCGGCGCACGGGCGAGATGCTCGGCCGAGGCCAGACACTCGAGCAGATCAGCGCTGCTTCTCATACCGTGGCCGAGGGCGTGCCAACCGCAAAGAGCGCTTATGAATGCGCACGCAATCTCAAAATCGAAACGCCGATCATCGATCAGGTTTACGCTATTCTTTACGAAGGTAAGCGTCCGGATCAGGCCTTGCAGGAACTGCTCGAACGCGAGCAAAAATCGGAACGCGTCTAGGCCGCACTCCCGGCGGCAAAGCGCGCGATCACTTCCGGATACAATTCGCGCTCCGCGATCTGGATTCGCGCATGCAAAGAATCTGACGTGTCGTTAGGTAAAACCGACACTTCACGCTGCGCGATAATTTCCCCGCTGTCGATGCCGGCATCGACATAATGCACGGTGCAACCCGTCGTTGTTTCGCCGGCGGCGAGCGCCTGCGCCCATGCTTCCACGCCCGGATATTTAGGCAGCAAGGAAGGATGCAGATTGATAATGCGGCGCGGAAACGCGGCCAGCATCGGCTCCTTCAACACGCGCATGAAACCGGCCAATACCACCAGTTCAACGCCCGCCTCCTGCAACATCTTCACCAAATCCATCTCGACTAACGGCTCGAGTCGCGTCCGGAATTTTCCCGGCGGCAGATAAACATTCGGCACGCCGAACTCACGTGCTATGTCGAGAATCCCGGCCTCAAAAATATCCGACACCACCACTTGTACATCAGCCGCCAGTTTTCCCGAGCGCACCTGCTCAAGGATCGCGCGGCAATTAGTTCCCTTGCCGGAACCGAGGATCCCGAGGGCGAGCCTACCCATGGCCGGGCGCGCTTTTCATTCGATCGATTAACTGCGACGTCGAGTGTCCCTGCTCGAACGGCAGAATGCGAATCTCCACGCCGCCCTTCTCCAGCGCCGCGCGCTCTTCCGCATGCAAACTGTCGCGCGTGTAGTCGCCGCCCTTGACGTAAATCGCGGGCCGCACTTTTTCGAGCACGCGCGTTGCGCGGGTCTCCGGGAAGATCACTACATGATCCACACATGCGAGGGCCGCGATCACTTCCGCCCGATCCGCTTCGCTGTTGAGCGGCCGGCCGTCGCCCTTGAGCGCGCGCACCGAATCATCGCCGTTGATCGCCACGGCCAGAGCGTCGCCCGTTGCGCGTGCCGCTTGCAGGTAACGCACGTGCCCGACGTGCAGAAGATCGAAACAGCCATTCGTTAAAACCAATTTGCGGCCAGTCGCCCGCAACTCCTCCGCGATGATCGCCAGCTCCTCCGCGCTGATAATTTTGCTCTTCATGTTTGGCCGACGACAAATTGAAGCGCGTGCGGCAAGACTTCAAACGTCGCCGGTGAATTGCCGACCAGCTCGCCATCGATGTTGAACCACATCCCCGGCCGCGAATTAATCGTCACGCGCCGCGCCCGCCGATAAATAATCGAGTCGCTCGTGAGATGACTACCCATCAGCACCTGCGGCGCGAGCAGCGCGAGCGCCGTCGCCGGACGTTCCGGGATCAGGACCAAATCTAGCAGCCCGTCATCCGGTTGCGCCTCCGGCGCGATCGGGATTCCGCCGGCGACGTAGCGGCCATTCCCCACGATCACATTATACAACCGCATCGAAATGCACTCCTCATCATCGAGCGCCACCCGCGTCACGTAAGCGCGCAACTCCGGCAACGCCGCGGCGGCGCAGCGGATGTACGCCAGCGGTCCCCACGTTGCCTTCACTTCCGGCGTCAGCTTCTCATTCATCACACCGCTGAAGCCGCCCGCGGAGACATTGATAAAATGACGGACCCCGCGGCTCGTCACGCGCACCAGATCGATCGGGCGCGTGTGCGCCTTCAAGATCAAATCAAGGCAATCATTCGCATCCGCCGGCAGTCCGATGGTGCGCGCAAAATCATTCCCAGTGCCGAGCGGAATGAGACCTACGCGCGTTTCACCGCCGCGTTCGCC
>JBDUCP010000169.1:0-3383 GCA_040003405.1 Verrucomicrobiota bacterium | reverse complement strand
TGATCAATACTACGATCCGATCGCGAAACTGCTGCGGCGCTTTCGCTCGAGCAGCAAGCCGGCAAGCAGCCCGTGAATTATGTTTGAACTGAAAACCCTTTCCGAAGAAGCGATTCCCGCAGCACTGGAAAAGGCGGAGCGCTATCGCTTACTAAACGAGCCGGCCGAGGCGGAAAGCATTTGTCTCGATGTGCTGAAAGTCTCTCCCGAAAATCAGCAGGCGCTGGTGATTCTCCTGCTCGCTGTGTCGGATCGCTTTTCGAAGGGCTACGGCGTCAGCGATACCCAGGCAAAGGAGTTGTTAGGCAGGCTCAAGGGCGACTATGATCGCGCCTATTACGCGGGTATTCTCGCGGAGCGCCGCGCCAAAATGAAACTGACCCAGGGTGGCCACGGGAGCCAGTGGGCCTATGACCTCTTCCGCGAAGCGATGGAATGCTACGAGCAAGCGGAAGGGATCCGCCCGCCGGGAAACGACGATGCCTTGCTGCGTTGGAATACATGCGCCCGGATCATCGAAAAAAACAAACTCGTCCCGCGCCACGAAGAGAAACTCGAGCCGCCGCTGGAATAGCGCTCGCGACGCCAGTAGGTCTCTCGTTAGGCTGAGGCGCTAATTTCCAGTTCGCGCGTGTAGGTTGAGCCAAACGGGCCCGGCACGCTGGAGTAAAGCGCGAAGCGCACCACGCGCATAAGACCCGCATCGAACTCGGCGTTCGTCTTCAGGAAAGGGCGGACGGATTCGGCGGAGACATCGCGACAGCGCGCAATCGTGATATGAGGATGCCAGGCGCGGAGATCCGGCTCGAGACCCGCTGCGAGGGCAGCTTCCTGCACGCGTTTGTAGATGCGGAAGAGCTGCGGATGTCCGGCGCCTACTCCCGTCCAGATAACATTCGGTTTCCCTTTCCCGGGGAAAATACCGAGACCGATCACCGGCAGGAAGAAGCTTCGGAATCGGATCGCGCTCAATTTCTCCCGCAGTGCTTCCTCGGCGATTGGTCCGACGCTTCCGAGAAAGCTCAAGGTCAAGTGCATCTGCTCGGGACAAAGCCAGCGGACACCGGGCAGATTCGGATTTAGCCTAACGAGCAGCGCCGTCAGCGCGACGGGAAAATCGATGGCGACGAACAGACGCTTGCCGGTCACCGCGTCTCAAGACCCGTTGCGCGTTTCGTTGTTGCGCTTGGTTGCGCTATCGGCCAACCGCGTCAGCCATTCGGGCATGCGTCCCGCGGAGCGACTCTCGCTGCCGGAACGGATTGTGTCGCCTGAGGAGTCGACCGCCCCGGGCAAGATTCGGTTGGCTAGATTCATCGCGTGACCCGTCAAACTGGGGAAGACTGCGTTCCCGATGATGGCGGCGCGCGCCGCGAGCGTGAGCGTGATTTCCGGCCGGCCACGACGGCAGGCGGCGAGAATCTGGCGCGCGGCTCGTTCCGCTTTGATGGAAATTAGCGGCATCGCATTGGAAGTGGCGAACCAGGCGAACTCGGCCGCGTGGTTGCCCTTGAACTTTGCGTTTACATGCGAGCCGGTGCGCATCATGCCCGGAGCGACGGTCGTGATGTAGATCTTCTCGCGCGCCAGCTCGGCGCGCATCGCATCCGACAAGCCGACCAGGGCAAACTTGCTCGCGCAATAAGGCGCGAGGTGCGGCACCGCGATCTTCCCACCGATGGAGGCGATATTCACGATCCGCCCGCCGCCGCGCCGGCGCATGTGCGGAATCGCTTCCTGCATGAGGGTGAAGGGCGCCCAGAGATGCAGCTCCATGGCGCGCTCGAAGTCCTCGCGTTTCATGTGCTCGAGCGGCCCGACTTCAATGATTCCGGCGTTGTTGATCAGAACGTCGAGCGCACCGAAATGGCTAATGACGTTGCGCACGGCCTCTTCGATTTGTGCGCGGTCAAGCAAATCGCACGGCATGATGGAAACATCGCCGCCGGCGCGCGTGAGTTCATCGTGCGCGCGCTGAAGTTCATCTTTGTCCCGAGCGAGCAAAACGACGCGAGCGCCTTCCGCGCAGAGCTCACGCGCGAGAACTAACCCTAGACCGCGAGATCCGCCGGTGATGAGAATGACCTTGCCGACGAAGGAAATCTGCGGGGCGAGAAGGCGCGCGATTCCCCACCCCATGAGAGCGGCCGCGCCAAAAGCCAGAGGAAACGAATGGTTCTTTTTCATTGGTCAATCTTAAACGGTCGAACCCACTGGAATCGTTTCCGGAACGCGATCCGCGGTGGGTTTCTTTAAACAAAACGCGAGGACCCCTCCGATCACGCAGAGAAATGCTGCGGCATAGAAAGGCGTTTCGCCGTAATGCGACAGGGGCTTGTGGAGATCGAGCATGAGGAGCGAGCCGCCGAGCAACGGGCCGAGCAGACGAGCGGTGCTGCCGGCGGATTGCATCACGCCGAGGGCACGGCCCTGCCAGCTCCGATCAATCATCTGGGAAGCGAGGCCGTTCAAAGGCGGACTAGCGAAACCGCTGCCTAACGAGAGGCCAACGCACGCGATCAGCAACCAGGTGAGATTGCCGCACCAGGGCATCAGCGCAAGCGATGCGGCAGTAATGAGCAAGCCGGTACGCGCCAGAGTGGTCTCGCCGAACATCTTCACTAGTCTCCCAATCAGCCCGCCCTGCACAATGACGGTGATGATGCCGATAAAGCCGAAGAGGTAGCCATTCGCGTGCGCGTCATATCCGAAGCGCCGCTCGGTAAAGAGCGCGAAGAGGGTGGTCATGACGGTGAAACCGGCGACGAGGAAAAAGTAGGTTGCGACCACCGTCCCGAACATCCAGCCGCTGCCGTGACGAAAGACTTCAATCGTGGACGCCTCTTCGTGCGGCTTCGCCCGATGCTCTTTGGGCAGGCTTTCCGGCAGGATAAAGTAGAGCAGCACGACGTTGAAGCCGGCGAGGGCCGCGGCGAAAAAGAACGGCGCGCTATAGGAAACGCGACTCATGATTCCGCCGATCATCGGACCGAAGGTGAAGCCGAGGCCGAAGGCGGCGCCGATCATTCCCATCCATTTGGAGCGTGTCTCCGGCGTCGTGACGTCGGCGATGTAGGCTTGCGGGATCGAGATGTTCCCGCCCGTAACGCCGGCAATGATCCGCGCGACGAAAAGCAAGATGAGAGAATGCGCAAGACCCATGAGCGCGAAACCGAGCGCGGTGCCGGCGAGGCTGAGCATGAGGACGGGCCGGCGGCCAAAGCGATCCGAGAGCCGGCCGAGGATCGGCGTGAAGATGATTTGCATGCCGGAGTAAATTCCGGTGAGCCAGCCGATCGCCATCGGCGAGGCGTGAAAACGCTCGGCATAAAGCGGCAGCACCGGGATGATGATGCCGAAGCCCACCATGTCGATGAAGACGG
>JBDUCP010000037.1:0-11504 GCA_040003405.1 Verrucomicrobiota bacterium | reverse complement strand
CCTTGCCGGGCGCGACCGGAGGAAGGGCTTCGTCCTTGCCTTTATCGGCAGCGACCTGCGGCTGGGCTAGGGTGGCGGGGCTCGCGCCTACGGCGGGCATGGCGCCGCGACCGTCCTTGCCTTTGCCTTTGCCATTCACCGCCGGGTTAGTCGGCATGATGGCGGGATTCGCCGCTGCACTGGTGTCATCGGGGCTTTTCTTAGCTCCCGGGGCTACGTTCGTTTCGCTCGCAGCCGCAGCGGCTGCGGGGTTCGGCTTCATCGTGGGAGGCGGCACTTCCTTGGAGTTCTCCGCCTTCATTTTGCTTTTCAGCTTGGCCTCCTCTTTCGGATCGTCCATGCTGGCCCAACCGTGCTCGATCGTTGGCTGCGCGATTTTTTCCTTCACCGTCTTCGGCGCGTCCCCAGCCGCTGCTTTCTGAAACTGCATCGGCGCGGCGACCATTAACTGGTTGCCCTGCACCCGGGTCATCGCGCCGGATTGCGCGGCGGCGCCCAGGTCGCCACTCAATTGACGCTGCAAGGTCAGGCGCTGAATTGGCCGGGTGGAGTATTGGCTCAAGGTATTGTAATCCGGGCCGTAATTGTAAACGGTCGAGTTGTTGTAGGTGATGTTGGTCACGTTCACCGTCTGGTTGATGTAACCATAATTTTGTTCCGGCGCGAAGATGCGCTCGCGCAACACCGGCTCGCCGATGTAGCGAATGTCCACGAAGTTGTAATAGGAAGGGCCGATATCGAACTCGACGTCCACCGCGCCGGTAATGGCGCGACCTTCATAGACGACCTCGCCTCCGCCCGATGGCGGCAACGGCGCCCAGCCGACATAATCGCCCCCGGTGCGCCACGAGACCCAGGCCGGCCCCCATTCGCGACCCGGCACCCAGAACCAACCGTGATCGCGCGTCCGTGTCCACCGGCCGTAGTGATAGGTGGCCCAGCCGAAATCCTCGTAGGATACCCAGGTCCAACCGACATCGGTATAGGCCCAGTACCCGTCAGCGTAGGGACGCCAACTGTGGTTGGTGACCGCGACTGACGGCTGCCAGCAATAGCCGTAGTTGCCCAGTTCCACCCAGGAGCCGGAGCCGAGATTATCGTAGAAAAAATCGACCGACACTTCGGTGTGCGCCTCTGCCTGGCGCAGAGCCGGAAACACCAGTGCCACCATTGCGAACGCGAGAAGTATTCGTTTCATAAGTTGATTAGTCATCGAGAGGTTAGACCCCGTTGCGGGTAGATTATTCATCGGCCTGTGGCCGGTCGGGTTGAATCAAAGAATGGCACGGCGACAGCGCGCCGTGGCTACAGCTACCAGGCGTCTCAGCGCGCGCGCAGGACGACGAAGGAACGCGTGCGGTGCCGGCAAACGGAAAGAACCTGGGTGCCGTTGGGATCGAGAGAGCTGAGCAATTTTTGGTAAACCGCCACGGAGGTCACCGGTTGCTGGTTAATTTCCTCAATCACATCGCCGGTGCGCAATTCCCCCGCGTCGCCCTCCAGTTTGGTGACGACGACGCCGCGCACGTTGTTCGGTAAATCGAGGCGCTGCGCCAGCTCGGGCGTAAGTTCCGTCACCTCCACCGCGGCGAGCGGATTGTTGGCATCGGCCTGCTCATCGGGGGGAAGCGGATTTTGCGGCTGCTGCAATGGCGGCTGTTGGGGCGCACCGCGCGTGGTCGCGTAAGCCAGCGGCTGCTCCTTGATCTCGGTGGACATCTTGAGCGAACTGCCATTGCGCAGCACTTCCAGATCCACTTTTTTATTCAGTTCCACTTGCGACACCAGGGTGCGTAATTCGGGAAAATTGCGAACATCGCGGCCGTTGAACTTGCGTATGACGTCGCCCCGCTTTATTTGCGCCACCGCCGCCGGAGAACCGGGAACCACGTCATCCACGACGACGCCCTCCGGAGCGGAATTGCCCGGCGGAAGATTGCGCGTCTGGATGCCGAGATAGCCGTGAATGATCCGGCCCTGCTTGAGTAAACTTTCCAGCGCGGTGCGGACGGAATTCGAGGGAATGGCAAACCCGATGCCCTGCGACCCGCCGCTGCCCGAAATGATGGCGGTGTTGATGCCGATGATTTCGCCGCGCAAATTAATGAGCGGGCCGCCGCTGTTGCCGGGATTGATCGCGGCGTTCGTTTGCAACAGGTCGCCAAAACCATCGATGCGGTTCGGGCGGCCTTTCGAGCTGATGATGCCGTCGGTGACGGTTTCTTCGAAGCCAAAGGGATTGCCGATGGCGAGAACGAAGTCGCCCGCCTGCACGGCATCCGAGTCGCCAAGTTTGAGCGGCTTCAAACCCGGCTCGTCGATTTTCAAAACGGCCAGATCGACGACTCCGTCGGCGCCGACCAGCCGGGCCTTCTTAGCCCGGCCATCACTGAGTTGCACCTCAATTTCGTCCACCTGATCGACGACATGATTGTTCGTGATGATGTGGCCTTCGGCCGAAACGATCACGCCGGAACCGAGCGAGTTCTGCACGCTGGTGTCTTCATTTGGATTACGAAATTGACGCGGGCCGCGATTAAAAAATTCGAAGGGATCAAGCGCATACTGCCGGCGGACCGGGATTTTGCGCGACGTCTTGATGCTCACGACGGCGGGTAAAACGCTGCTGACGAGGACGCGGCGTTCGCGATTAAGATTCTCCAGGCCCGCGACGTCCTTCGGATCGATGCTGGCATTCGCGGCCAGCGTGTACTTCTCCGGCACGGACTGGGATGCGAAGTTCAGCCCGTGCTTCAATCGATAGTCGTAGAGCACGGAAATGGCCGCGCTCAACAGCAATACAAATAGAAAGAATTTAAATAGATTTTTCATCAGCTCACGTTGGAAAAAGTTCGTCCCTGTTGTTCGACAATCAATGGGCGGAAACGTTGATTTTCCGGGAACTCCAGGTGCGGATCGACCTCCATGATGGCGGTGGCCGCGGCGCGCGCAAGGCGCATCAGGGCCGCATCGGTCTTTAAGTTGCCGAGCTTCAGCGCCGGCAATCCGCTCTGCGCCGTGCCTAACAAATCGCCCGGTCCGCGCATTTCCCAATCAGCCTCGGCCACTTCGAACCCGTTGCTCGTTTTCTCGAGGACGGCGAGCTTGGCCACCGTCTCGGGCGATTTCTCCGCGCTCAATAAAATGCAATACGATTTGTGTTCGCCGCGACCGATCCGGCCACGCAGTTGATGCAGTTGCGCCAAACCGAAGCGCTCTGCGTTTTCGATCAGCATCACCGTCGCGTTCGGCACGTCGACGCCCACTTCAATCACCGTTGTGCTAATCAACGCGCTGGTTTCGCCGCGCCGGAATCTCTCCATGATCGCCTGCTTTTCTGGCGCCGGGATGCGGCCGTGCAACAGGTCGCAACGAAATGGCCGCAGTCGTTCCCGCCAAGTCTCAAACTCCGCCGCCGCTGCCTTGGCTTCGAGCTTTTCACTCTCATCGATCAATGGATAAACGATATAAATCTGACGGCCGCTCTCCAGTTGCGCGCGCAGGAAAGCGAGCACATCGGGGAGCTTCGATTCCTCGCGCACGGCCGTAACGATCTTGCCGCGATGTGACGGCATCTCATCAATCGTCGAGACATCGAGGTCGCCGTAAACCGTCATGGTGAGCGTGCGCGGGATCGGCGTAGCGGTCATCACGAGCACATCCGGCGCGGGGTCACGGCTCGTTAGGCGCGCCCGTTGCGAGACGCCGAACTTGTGTTGTTCATCGATCACCACGAGCCCGAGATTTTCAAACACTACTCCCTCGTAGAGCAGCGCGTGGGTACCGATAAAAATATCCGCCGCATCACTTCCGGAAACGAGGGGCAGAAAAGCTTCTTCCTGACGATCGGCCGTTCGCAGCGCAATCCTCACGCCCAGCGGCTCCAGCCAGCGGCGCAACACATCGTAATGTTGCTCGGCCAAAATTTGCGTCGGTGCCATCAATGCGGTTTGAAAACCGGATTCCACCGCGAACAGTAGTGCTGCGATGGCAACGACCGTCTTGCCGGAGCCGACATCGCCCTGCAACAGACGATTCATTGGACGCGACGAAGCCAGATCGCGGCGCACCTCCGCGATGACGCGATCCTGCGCGGTCGTAAGATCAAAAGGCAAGCCGCGAAGAAATTTCTCCGTTAATGCCCCTGCCCCAGAATGCACCTGGCCGCTCCGGGATACCGCGGCCGACCTGCGCGCGGCAATCATCATTTGCATGGCAAAAAATTCCGAGAAGACGAGATGCTCGCGCGCGGCCGCGGACTCGGCTTCGCTCGCCGGAAAATGAATGTGATGCAGCGCATCCGCTCGTCGGCCGAGATCGAGGTGGGGCGGCAGAGTAGTTGCGATGGAAGTGTCGTCCACTTCTTCGAGCGCGCGGTAAATCAATCCGCGCAAGACGCGTTGGGAAAGCCCTTCCGTTGCCGGGTAGATCGGCGCAATCCGCCGAAAGTGGATTGAGATTTCCTCATCGTTCTCGATGATTTCAAACTCCGGGTGTTCCATACAAATGCGGCTACCGCGCAGGCGCGGTTTACCGAAGACGACAAGCTGCTGGCCAGTCGTGATCATTTTTTGCACGTAATGCAAATTGAACCAGCGACAGACGAGCGGCTGGCTAAGCGCATTCGCACCCGATTCTTCCAGGGTCGCTTCGAAGATTTTTTTCCAACCGCCGAAGCGCTTGGTCTGCGTTTTTACCACCTCGCCGCAAAGACAAATTGGTGTGTCGCTTTCCTCGCGCGGAAAGCCGCTGAACTCGCGCCGGTCTTCGTGACGCCGCGGATAATGCGTAAGCAAATCCTCCACTGTCGTTAGGCCGAGCCGCGTCAAAGCCAGCAACCGCGGGCGCGGAATCCACGTTAATTCGCTGAGCGGTTGCGAGAGGTGAATCATGCCAGCGGAACCGACGCCCGCAGTGCCTCGACCTGAATCTGCAATCGCGTCTCGCCCTGATATTCATCCGCCGCGATGCGAAACGCCATGTCCCACGGGGCGCGCGGTAATTCGGATGATGCTCCATCAAAAAAAATCGCGCGCTGAAAATGATTCTTTTGGCGCAGGCGCAGAACGAGATGCTTCTCTTTTAGAATTTGCGGCGCCATCGCAGGTTCAACCGCGCGCGCAAAAAAGATCGGCTGCGGATTGCCGTTGCCGAACGGCTCCAATTCGCGGTGCCAGCGGAGCAACTCGTGATTTAATTCGGCTAGCGTCAGCTCGTGATCGAGACGCAGCGAAGGTTGCAGATTTTCCTCCGCCAGAAGGGCGCGGGCCGAATTTTGAAACGCTTCCGAGAACGCAGCGAACTTCTCTTCGCGCACGGTCAAGCCCGCCGCCATGGCGTGACCGCCAAACTTTTCCAGCCATTCCTCGCAATGACCGAGCGCCTTGACCAACGACAAACCTTCAATGCTGCGCCCGCTCCCTTTGCCCAAACCGTCGGCGTCAAACGCGACCACCACAGTGGGGCGATGATATTTTCGCGCGAGCCGCGAGGCAACAATCCCGAGCACGCCCGGATGCCAATCACGCGCGCCGACGACAATCGCGGCGTCGCGCCGGGCATCGAAAACCTTTGCGATCTGGGCGTCGGCTGCTGCGTAAATTTCTTTCTCGACCCCTTGCCGTTCGCGATTCTGCGCATCGAGTAACGCGGCCAATGCCGTGGCCTCTTTTTCATCGCGCGTGAGCAAAAGCTGCAGCGCTTTTTCTGCGGTCGCGAGTCGCCCGGCGGCGTTGAGCCGAGGGCCGAGGCGAAAGCCGATGTCGCTCGCTGTGATGGGAGGACGCACCCCGGCGATCTCCATTAATTTACGCAAGCCGGGCCGCTTCGACCGCGCGATTTCCTGCGCGCCGCGCTGCACCAGGAGGCGATTCTCTCCCTGCAACGGAACGATGTCGGCTACGGTTCCGAGCGCGACGAGATCGAGGTGCGATTTCAAATCGAAATCTGGCGACGCCCGCGTTTTCAGCAACGCGTGACAGAGCTTGAAAGCAAGGCCGACGCTGCAGAGGTATTGAAACTCGCAATCCTTTTTGGTTTTCGGATTGATCACCGCAACGCAATCGGGCAGCGCTGTTTTCCGTTCGTGGTGATCGAGCACGATCACATCGATGCCGCGCGTTTTCAGTTCGGCGATTTCGGCGAGCGAAGACGTGCCGCAATCGACGGCGAGCAAAAGTTGCGGATGAAATTTATCGTAACAACGGTCGAGGCTTTCGCGGCTCAAGCCATAGCCTTCCGCAATGCGCTGCGGCAAAAACAAATCCGGGGCCGCTCCATAACTGCGCAGCAACTCAGCGAGCAACGCCAACGAAGTAACCCCATCCACATCGTAGTCGCCGAAGAGGACGATGCGTTCGCGCGCGTCGATCGCGCGGAAAATCCGAGCGACCGCCACGGCCATGTCGGGCAGGAGAAATGGATCGCTCAGCTCGCTCAGGCGCGGCCGCAGAAACGAATTGAGCGCGGCGACGTCCAGAAATCGTTTGCGCTGTAGCAGCGCTACGATGCAGGGCAGTCCGCAAATTTCCGTCCACGGAATCGCGTCATCCGATGGCTTCAGCGCTGAAGCAATGATCCACCGCCGTTCCATTAGAGGCCTTCCGGGGCCGGCAGGATCGCGTGCTTCTCGCAGAGTTCTCGAAAAGTCGAAAGTCCCTTTTTTTCGCGCGCGCCAAAATGATAACGCAAACAATCGTGCCAATAGAATCGGCAAAACTCGGGAGGGAAATCGGTTTGCGCGGCGATCACACGATCCAGTGCACGCAGATTTTCGTCGCGGCAGGCGCGTAAGCGCTCCGCTATTTCTTCCGACGCGGCGACTTCGGGACGAATGAGCCAAAGCGCGTAAACGAAGGGCAACTGCGTGGCCTGTTGCCATTGCAGGCCCAAATCCCAGAAGCGGTAATCATCCGCATACTGTTGCCGAAAACGAATCGCTTGATCGCCTATGAGCAACTTCGCGCGGGTCGTACTCACCGCGGAATCGGACTGGTCGATGAACTCCGGAGCGAGATCCCGTTCCGCCAGCAGACAGCGCAACAAATTAACCGACGTCCCCGAAGCCGGATCGATTTCGATTTCCCCGATCTCAGCCAGCTCACCGGTGTGAGCGAGGAAAACACTGTGGACCGCGCCGTCGGAGGAAATAGAAACGTCATCGACCACTTGGTAGATCGGATGGCGCAGGAATTCGAAACTGGAAACGAGTGCGACATCCAGCGCACCCGCGGCGAGTTGCCGGCAAAGAGCGGAGGGATGATCGAAAACGACTTCGTCCGGCCAACCGTGAATGAGCGGCTGCGCGTTGAGATATTTGACACAACCGACCCGCAGGTGCTCAACCTCAACCACTCGTTAGGCGCAAACGAGCTCGGACTCGATCACGGGCACAGCCGTTCTGCGTCGCTTCGGTAGATGACGATAATAGCTGTCGCGCTGCACCGGTTCGCGCCCCGCTTCGAGAATGACGTGCTCGAGTGTTTCGACAGTTTGCTCCTGCGGCGTTTTGGCGCCGGCCATGTGGAAAATTTTCTCTTCCATGATGGTACCGTGCAAATCATCGACGCCGTAGGCGAGCGACACCTGCGCCAGCGGCAATCCCATGGAAACCCAGTAGGCCGTGAGATGATCGAAATTATCGAGATAGATGCGGCTAACCGCGAGGTTGCGTAGTTGCTCAATGGCGGAAGCGGGTTTGACGTGCGCGAGAATGGTGGTCTGCGGTTCGAAAGCGAATGGGACAAAACCGGTGAAGCCGCCCGTTTCATCCTGTAATTCGCGCAACTGCCGCAGATGATCGACGCGCTGTTCCAGCGTTTCGATGTGGCCATAAAGCATCGTGCTGGTGCTGCGCCCACCCATTTGATGCCAGATGCGATGCACCTCCAGCCATTCCGCCGCACTCTCCTTTCCGCGACAGATTTCATCGCGCACTTCCGCGTCGAAAATTTCCGCGCCGCCACCCGTGAGCGCGCCCAAGCCAGCATCGCGCAAAACCGCAAGCGTATCGGCGATGGACGATTTGAAAATGCGCTGGGCGAGATGGCGAATCTCAATCGCGGTGAAAGCTTTAATGATCAGGTTTGGATCGAGCGCGCGCACACGCTGGAGCAATTCCACATACCAATCTTTTTTGAGCGTGGGATGCAGACCCCCGACCATGTGCACTTCCGTAATGCCGGAAGCGAGTGATTCCTGCACCGTCGCGACAATGTCGTCGATCGATCGCTCGAAAGCATGCGCGTCGCGTTTCCTCGCCGCAAAGGCGCAGAATTGGCAGGAGAGAATGCAGAGGTTGGAGTAGTTGATGTAGCGATTAAGAATGTAAGTCGCGATGTTGCCGTTTTTTTGTTTGCGCACCGCACTGGCCATGATCCCGAGCGCGTTGAGATCCTTCGATTGATATAATTGCAGCGCGTCGCCGTCGGAGATTCGCTCGCGCTGTCCGATTTTTTCGGCGATGGGCCGCAGGTCACTTGGGATTAGCGATAAATTCATCGAGAGGATGGCGCGGCGAAAATCTTCAGAAACTTACGATGCACATAGTGGCATCTTGTTGCAACAGAAAGCGCCGCCCGTGACCAGAGCGGTCTCTTTCAGGGCTAATAATGAACCGGATCGCAGCCACGGCGTCTATCTTGACGATGTCGGATGATAATGCCGTTGATGTGCGTTTGATGGAGCGCATCCGCCATGGCGACGCGGGCGCCTTTGAAGAACTGGTCGAGCGACATCAGCGACTGGTCGTGGGCACGGCCGTGCGCATGCTGGGAAATAACTCCGATGCCGAAGACATCGCGCAGCAGGTTTTCGTGCGGGTGTGGAAAAACGCGCAGCGTTATGTGCCGCGCGCGAAATTCACGACATGGCTGCTGAAGATCACGCGCAATCTCGTCTTTAACGAATGGCGGCGTCAATCGCGTCACCCTCAGTCTTCGCTCGAAGGCGATCTGGAGCAGGCCGAGCGGCCATTCAAGGATGAGCAAACGCATCCGCCTGATGCATCATTGCTCGAAAAAGAATTACAGAGCGCCATTGATGCGGCCATCGCACAGTTGCCGGAAACACAACGCCTGGCTCTGGTTTTGCGTCGTTATGAAGAACTGAGCTACGAAGAAATCGCGGAGGTGCTCGATCAATCCGTGCCCGCAGTCAAAAGTCTTCTCTTTCGCGCGCGCACCGAATTGCGGACGCGATTAAGCCGCTATCTGACGGAGTAGTTGCAGGAAAATAAGAGGGCGTCTAAAGCAGGAAGCAGACCAGCCCTCGCTCTCTCCCCCATTCCTCCCCGGCGGCCCCGGCTGCGGGCGCGCACATTTCCACTTTTACGCCGCGGTGGCTAAACCCAGCGCGGGCTTGTTGAAATCCGGCGCCGGCATTTCGTTGATCAACTTTACCAAGCCCTCCTGCCAACTCTGCCCAATCTCAAGCAGGTAAGGATCGTCTTCGCCAAGATGCGCGCGCAAATTCGCCTGCAACGAATCGGTCTCGTAGCAGAGAATATCGATCGGCGGCCCGACCGAAACATTGCTCTTCATCGTCGCGTCGATCGAAAGAATCCCCACCTTGACCGCGTCGGCTAATTCCGTTTCGAAACTTAGGCCGCGATCGAGAATGGGTTTGCCGTATTTGCGCTCGCCGATCTGCAGGAACGGGCAATCGCGGGTCGCGTGAATGCTGTTGCCCTGCGGATAAATCAGATGCACTTCGGGCGCGAATCCGGCGATCTGGCCGCCCACGATCATGTGGATGTTGAAATCGAATCCATCGGCCTCCAACGCCGCGCGATCGCGCTTTTCCACTTCGCGCACCTTCGACCCGATGTAACGCACCGTTTCATAGAAGGTTTGCCGATTGGTTAATTGCTCGCGGTTTTCATCATTGGCCGCGAGATGAATATCATCGTCGATCAACGCGATCGTTGCCTGCGTGAGCGAAAGATTTCCGGAGCTCAAAATGGCAATCACGCGCTCACCCGGCTTTTCGTAGATGCGCATTTTGCTGCACAACGTGATGTTGTCCATGCCCGCGCTCGTGCGCGAATCCGACAAAAACACCGCGCCCGCGCGGCACAGCATGCCCAGGCAATACGTCATTTGCGGTCGCTTTCCGGTTCGATCACACGGCCCTCCACTCGCCGCATCTGCGCGTGATGCGTCAACACATGCACCCGCCCATCGCTCCCGCGAAAGAAGGCGCTCAACATCCAGCTGATGAGGCCGATCAAAATCGCGCCCCAGAAGGCGCTGCCGAAACTATCCACATGAAAACCGCGCACCAATACCGGCACGCCCAGCAGCATCAGGGCATTCACCACCAAAATAAAAAAACCGAGCGTCAGCAAGATCAGCGGCGCGCTCAACAGTAACAAAACCGGACGCACGAAGGCATTAAGAATCCCGAGCAATAACGCCGCGCCGATGAGCGAGCCGGCGTTATCGTAGCGCATACCGGGCAAAATGGACGTAGCCACCATCACCGCGATCGTGGTCACGCCCCAGCGAAAAACAAAATGTCGCATGACCGCACCGTATTCGATGTTCCTCTCTTTGCGCAACTTCCTTTACAAAATCCACTTGCATCGCTGCCCCATTTCCGTAATCGATTATTGAAAGAAGAGGACCATTCCCGTGCCCAGAAAACCAAAGATCGAACCCGCGCCCGCCGATGGCACCGCCGCGCCCGCTCCAAAAACAGCGAGCGCCTCCGCCAAACCCAAACGCAAACGATCCGCACCGAAGAAAAAACCGGCTGCCGCGGGCGATTCTGTTTCCGCAAAAATGCCCGCTTCGCCGCCCGCAACGGAGCCGACGGACGAAGAGGTGCGCCTGCGCGCCTATTTCCTGGCCGAACGCCGCCTGCGAATGTCCCTTCCCGGCGACTCCGACCACGATTGGATCGAAGCGCGCCGGCAGCTAATCGCGGAGTCCGGCCACGCTCCGGGCTCCTAGGAGCTGGCGTTTCCTTGCCCGATGCAGGAAATTTTTTCCGACCTCGCAATCGCCTTGCGGGCTCGTCTGGCGGTCATTGCCGACGAAACGAGCCGGCGCGACGCGGCCCAGCACCTCGCACGTTTGCAATCCGCTTCGGAAACAATTGAAGAGATCGAGCGGCAACTGCCGGCGACGATCGATCCCCAGCTGCGTCATTACTTGCAACGCCGTAGCTACGACAAAGCTCTCGCTTTTATTGAAGAGAGCGCCGGTTAAGCCTTGCCTCGCCGCTCATCCGCCTCGTAATTGCGGCATGAAAATTAAATCTCTATTCAGTTTAGCCGCCATCGCCCTTCTCGCCTGTAGCAATACGGCGCTCGCCGCCGAGGCCAAAGATTATCAGGTCACGGGACCGATTCTCGAGATGAACGACAGCATGATCGCGGTGAAAAAAGGCAACGATCGCTGGGAAGTCTCACGCGATGCCAACACCAAGGCCACCGGCGAAATGAAAGTCGGCGACAAGGTGACCATCCATTACACCATGATGGCCACGAACATCGAAGTGAA
>JBDUCP010000036.1:0-11506 GCA_040003405.1 Verrucomicrobiota bacterium | reverse complement strand
GAGTCGATCAGCGCGGCAATGGTCTGCGCGCAGATGGACGTTCTCTTGAGACACTTTCCCGTCGCGGCAATCAAGACAGGACTGCTGTGTTCGCGCGAAATTGTGATGGTCGTGGCGAAAAGCCTCCGCGCCCGTTCGAGGCCGCTGGTCGTTGATCCGGTAATGGTGGCAACGAGTGGGGACCCACTCTTGCGCGATGATGCGATCGAAAGTTACGAGAAGGATTTATTTCCGCTGGCCGCGCTCATTACTCCGAATCTCGACGAAGCGAGCCGCTTGTTCGGCGAATCAATCGCTGATTTGGAAGGGATGCGCACGGCGGGCGTCGCCTTGCAGAAAAAATACGACGTCCCGATTTTGCTAAAGGGCGGTCACCTGACCGGCGCCGAGGCGATTGATCTTCTTTTTGTAAAAGGAAACGTCATCCAGTTTTCTGCTCCGTTCGCGCGCGGGCTCGACACCCACGGCACCGGCTGCACTTATTCCGCGGCGATCACGGCGGGCTTGGCGAACGGCCAGCCGCTGGAGGAGGCGGTGAGACGGGCCAAGAAATTTGTTACATCCGCGATTACCGAACATCTCCATTGGACGAGCGCGCAGACGCGCCTGCACGCGCTGAATCATTCGCCCTCTAATTTCTAGTCGCCGGCCGGCCGCGTTTGTTCCCAGCGCCGTTGTCGCATCGCGGCCAGCGCCGCCGCCGTCTCCGCCAGTTTTTTGCTGCGCCCCGTTCCTTCACCAAGCTCAATACCTTCCCAAAGCGCGCGCACCACAAAAGTTTTTTCGTGCTCCGGCCCGCTTTCCGAAACGACTTCGTAAATCGGACTGCGGGGCGAAATCGCCTGCAGCAATTCCTGCAGCTGACCTTTCGGATTAACGTCGAGCGGCTCCTCATCAATGCGCGCGAAATCATCCGCCGCTTCGGCCAAAACAAAGCGGCGCACCGTCGCCAGATCGCTATCGAGATAAATGGCCCCGAGCAACGCTTCGAAAGCGTCCGCCAACGTGGAGTTGCGTTCACGCCCACCGCTCGCCTCCTCCCCGCGCCCCATCATCACATGGGCACCGAGATCCATTCTCGTCGCATGCCCCGTGAGCGCTTCGCGCGAAACCAGGCGCGAGCGGAGCTGGGTCAGCTTGCCCTCCGCCTCGTCACCAAAATGCTGGTAAAGGTATTCCGTCATGACCAACTGCAGAACGGCGTCGCCGAGAAACTCCAGCCGTTGATTATCGAAGGAGGAGCGCTGCGTTTCGTGGCGCAAACTCGGATGGGTCAGCGCCTCCGCCAGCAAGAGCGGATTTCGGAATTTGTAGCCGATGCGTTCTTCCAGCGGACTCACACAAACGCCTCTAACGCTTTTGCAAAATCTCGATCGACGTCACCAGATCGAGCGCGCGCTGTAAAACGAGATCGTGCACGCCTGGCTTTTCGGAGGCGCGTCCGCGGCGTTGCGCGTTTTCCATCGCTTCGATTTCCGGATTCCGGCCGGCGATCAACGCCGCTTCGTTCAGATGCGGTCGTGGATTTTCCGCGACGAAGGGCATCATCCCTTTCTCGCGGCTTTGCTGAAAGATTTCGCGCTTCTCGACTGCGGCCAGTTCAACCGGCACGTCCGGCGACAGGCCACCGGGAAACAGCGGACGACTCTCGGGCAAAATCGCTTCGCCCACGGCGACGCGCAGAATTTTTCCACTCGGCAGTTTCAGATCGGAATATTCTACGGCCCGACCCGCTGTCGGCTGTCCGATGATCAGTGCCTTATCATACAAATGCACCACGCCCGCGATCGCCTCAGCCGCGCCAGCCGTATCGCTATCGGCCAGGATGATCGTGAGGCCTTGATAGGCCGGATCGCGATCGGAGGTAAAAGTCTGTTCCTGCCTCGCCGTCGTCTTCCGCACCGTGAAAAGCATTTTTCCTTTCGGGCAAAGACGTTTGGCGAATTCCGCTGCCGTGGCGAAATCATTTGTCGCGGGACTTGCCCGCAAGTCGATCACGAGCGCGGCCACTTTTTTCGCCGCAAAGTTTTGTAAATTTTTGTCGAGCGCTTCCAGATTCGGGCGATCAAGATTTCCGAAGCGGACGTAACCGATATGCCCATCCAGAATTTCGCCGAAGAATGGAGTGGCGGGCTCCGACGATTCCGCAGCGGCATCCGGCAATAAGATCACGCCGCGGCCAAGGCGCGCGAGAATTCCCTCAAAAGTCGCACGGCTCAGCTCCGTTTCCTGAAGCGCCTCCGCGTGGATGTAGTTATCCTTCAGCAGTTGAATGGCCTCCTTCAACTCTGGCAACTCCATCGTGCCAACCAGCGTACTGGTGGTGGGAGGCGGCGTCGGTGTCACCGGCTTGGCCGGAGATTGCGCGCGCAAAGACGCGATCGCCATCCAGCCCAAGAGCATCGAACTGAGCAAAGAACTGCGGCGAAACATCAATGGTCTCCGACGTTAGCCGCAACCACCTCAAGAGCAATATCGCGGCGGTAATGGCAGCCCTCGAAATGAATCTGCCCAACCGCTTCATAGGCGCGCGCACGCGCTTCGGCCACGCTCTCGCCGAGCGCGGTCACAGCCAGCACGCGGCCACCGGACGTCTCCACCACATCATTTACCAGGCGCGTGCCGGCATGAAAAACGAAAACGTCCCGCATTTTCTCAACCGATTCCAGACCGTCGACCGGTTTGCCCACCGTGTATTTTTCCGGATAACCGGCGGAGGCCATTACCACCGTCACCGCTTTCCGCTCATCCCACGCGAGCGAAACGCGAGCGAGCGTTCCGTCGATCGTCGCCTCGAGTAACTCAACCAAATCAGTTTTCAAGCGCGGCAAGATTGCCTGGGTCTCGGGGTCACCGAAACGACAATTAAATTCGAGAATACGCAAACCATCCGCCGTGATCATGAGACCGGGAAAGAGCAGGCCGCGGAAATCGATTTCATTTTTGCGCAGACCAGCGAGCAACGGACGCATCACCGTGCGATCAAATTGCGTTTGCAATTCCGCTCCGAAATTATCCGCCGGGCTGAGGGCGCCCATGCCGCCAGTGTTGGGACCGGTGTCGCCATCGAACGCGCGCTTGTGATCGCGCGCAGTCGCCAGCATGCGGTAATTTTTTCCGTCCACCAGGGCATGCAGCGAGCACTCTGAGCCGACGAGACATTCTTCGATCAGAATACGCGCTCCCGCTGCGCCAAAGCACCGCTCGCGCATCAACGCACCGATCGCCGCTCGCGCCTCCGTTGCATCGCGAGCGATGATCACGCCTTTGCCGAGCGCGAGTCCGTCGGCCTTGATCACGATGGGAAAGCGCGATTCTGCCACGAAAGCCAAGGCGGCCTCGACTTGGTCGAAGGCGGCGCCGCGCGCGGTCGCGACGGAATTTTTTTGCATGAGCTCCTTTGCGAAAATCTTGGAGGATTCCAATCTCGCGGCTGAGCGGGTAGGTCCGAAAATGCGCAGCCCTTCCTGTTGGAAGAGATCGACGATCCCAGCCGCGAGCGGATCGTCCGGTCCTACTACGGTCAGCGCGATAGCGTTGTCTTTCGCGAAACGAACAAGCGCGGGAAAATCATTCGCGGCGATCGGAACGTTCTCGCCCACGTCCGAGGTGCCGGCGTTTCCGGGTGCGACGAAAATCTGTGTCACGCGCGGAGATTGTTTCAGCTTCCAAGCCAACGCGTGTTCGCGACCGCCGCTGCCAATTACGAGAAGTTTCATCATTACTCTCCGCTTGCCACGCGCGGAATCGCCCCGGAAAATAACCGATGAATCGATCGAGCGCATCCGTCTTAAAACCGCAATGTCCTTCGCGTATCGTCCTCGACCGCATCGCGGACAAATGGACGGCCCTGATCATTCACGTCCTCGCCACTGGCACGCAGCGCTATGCGGCTTTGCAGCGTGAGATCGGTGGCATTTCGCAGAAGATGCTTACGCAAACGCTCCGCAGCCTGGAGCGCGATGGTTTAGTGCTGCGCAAAGTACACCCGGTTGTCCCGCCCAAGGTCGAATACTCTCTTACGCGACTCGGCCGCACCTTGATCGACCCCCTGCATGCGCTCTGCCGCTGGTCGGAACGGCATTTACCGGAACTGCAAGCCAATCGCGCCCGCGCGAAACGCGAACTTCCTGCCTAACGAGTGAAGCGTATTTTTCTGCTCTCGCCCGCATTTGCCGGCGGCGCACGGGCACAAATGATCATGAGCGAGCGAGCGCAGTTTGAGCTCGCTCGTCGATTGCGCAGCGAAGATCTGCCCTCGCTCGGCGAAGTCTTCGCCTTTTTGAGCGGACTTTATTTTCGAGGAAAGCTCGCCTACGCCCAGGCTTTCGCGCGGCCGATCGGGAAGATGTCGGGTATTTTTGTGATCACGCCGAATCGCGGATTGCTTCCGTCCGCGTCACCGATTGGTCTCGATGATCTGCGCCAATTCGCTGAAGTCGATATCGATGAAAATGATCCGCGCTACCGAGAGCCGTTGGAGCGCGATGTGAAAATGCTCACGCAAAAGTTGCGCGCAGAGTGTGACGTGGTTCTGCTCGGAAGCGTGGCCACTGGAAAATATGTCGATGTTCTACTCAAACATTTCGGCGAACGCCTTCGTTTCCCGGCGGACTTTGTCGGACGCGGCGATATGAGTCGCGGCGGATTGTTGCTGCGCAGCGCGGCGGATGGCAAGGAGCTCAACTACATCTCCGTGAGTGGCGCGGTGCGAAAAGGAAAACGTCCGCCCAAATTGTCGCCACGCCGGTACACCTGATGAAGTTATCACTGAAACCTCCGTTGCCGCCGATGGAAGCGCGCTCAGTCGATGAAATTCCGATCGGCGAGGAATGGCAGTACGAACCGAAATGGGACGGATTTCGCTGTCTCGCTTTTCGAAATGGCGGCGAGATTTTTCTGCAATCGAAAGCGGGCCAGCCGCTGGCGCGTTATTTTCCTGATATCGTTAGGCAACTGCGCGAAGTCGAGGCGAAACAATTCGTGCTCGATGGCGAGCTGGCCATTCCCGTTGGCAACGCACTTTGTTTTGACGAGCTGCAACTCCGTCTGCATCCCGCGGCCAGCCGCGTGCAAAAACTGGCCGCGGCGCATCCGGCAATGTTGATCGTGTTCGATCTACTCGCGGACACTGACGGCAGTTCGTTACTAAAATCGCCGCTGCGCCAGCGACGCAAGAAGCTCGAAGCGTTTGCGCGCGAGAATTTCAAAACCCTGCGTCTGTCGCCAGCAACAACGAAACTCGCTACCGCGAAAAAATGGTTTGAAAAAGTCGGCGGTAATCTCGATGGCGTGATCGCCAAACAAATCGACGCGCCCTACGCCTCGGGCGAACGCACGGCGATGGTGAAAGTAAAACAAATCCGCAGCGCCGACTGCGTGGTCGGCGGCTTTCGTTACGCCAGCGGGTCGCGCTCGATCGGATCGCTCCTCCTCGGTTTGTTCGATGACGACGGAGTGCTGCACCATGTCGGTTTCACCTCGGCATTCAAAGCAAGTGAGCGTGGCGCGCTGACGAAAAAATTTGAGGCGCTTAGAAACGCGCCGGGTGGTCCGAGCCGCTGGAGCACGGAACGCACTGGCGAATGGGAACCAGTCGATCCGAAGACCGTGGTGGAAGTTACGTACGATCATTTCACCGGTGGGCGTTTTCGCCATGGCACAAAAATTCTGCGCTGGCGGGCCGACAAAGCGCCGCGTCAATGCACGACGGATCAAGTCGCACACCGCGAAGGGAAATCGCTGGCGTTGTTGTAAGAATTTACTCCGCGTTCAATTCGAAATTGATTTTCACTTCGTAATAATTTGCGCTGGTAAAGCCACTCGGCAGCGGATCGACCTGCGTGACGCGCTTCGCCACGGCGGCGACGGATTCATCCACCACCACGTTGCCCGATGGTTGCACAATGGTGAAATTCGAAACCCGGCCATCTTTTTCGATCCGGATTTTTGCGACTGCCGCCATTTTCGCGCCGGTGGCGACGATGCTCATCGGCTGCGCCCATTCCCTGTTGAAACGATCGTGCAGCATTCGTCCGTACCAGGCAAATTCCGAAACACGTGCCGCCTGGCTGGCGCGCTGGGCAGCCTTAGATGCGGCATTGTCGGCTTTGCTCGTGTCAATTTTTATGGCTGTTTTCTTCGGCGGCGCGCTCGGGGCGGCTTTGGCCGCGGCCGTTGGTTTGGGTTTCGGCTTTGCGGTCGGTTTGGGCGTGGGCTTCGGCGTCGCGGTTGCCGTAGCTTTCGGCTTCGGCGTGGGCGTGACGACTGGGGTCGGTGTGACGGTCGGGAGCTCGATCTCGCTTTTTACCGGGACCGTCGAACTCTCTTCGTCCTCGGGCGGTGGCGAAGGAACCTCTTCATTCGGCGAATTGTCCGTCGGTGCTTCGGCGACAGCGCTCATCCAGACGATATTTGGAGGAGTCGAACCGGCGGCGCGGCCCCAGCGCATGAGCGCGATCAATCCAGCGATGTGAATCACCGCCATGATCGTGACGTTGCGCCAAAAGCGTGCGTCTCGCGCCATCGCTTATTTCGTCTCAGCCTTTGTCGCAATTCCCACGCGCGTGATTTGCGCGCGCTGCAACACATCCATCAACGCGATCAATTTTTGCACCGGCAAATCGCGGTCAGGACGAATGACAATTGCGACATCAGGGTACGCCGCTCTCGACGCCGCCAGGCGCGCGGGCAACTCCTCCGTCGTCACCGGCTCGTTGTTAAACTTCATCGCGTCCTCCCGATCCATCGAAATGGTTTGCACCTGTGCGGGATTCACCGACGCGTTGGCCGCGGCGCTCGACGGGATGACGAGGTTCACGCTGTTTTCGAGAAGCGGCGTGGTGATCATGAAAATGATCAGCAGCACGAACGCCAGATCGAGCAACGGCGTGATATTGATCTCGGAAAGAGTCGTTAGGCTTTGCCGCTGCGAATAGCGCTTCATCTTCTAAACTCCGGATCGCGCGCGTTGTGATCGACGTATTTGTGCTCGAACTCCGACGCCAGTTCAGCCGCGAAATTATCCATCTCCACGATCATGCCGCGGATGCTGGTGACGAGAAAATTGTAGCCGAACATCGCCGGGATCGCGACGCAGAGTGCCGTGACGGTGGTGATGAGCGCGCCGGAAACGCCCGGCGCCATCGTCGCCAGATTAGGCGAGCCCGCAATCGCGACGGCGCTGAATGTGTCCATCACACCCCAAACCGTCCCGAGCAATCCGAGAAACGGCGAGCCGCTGACCGCCGTCGCCAGCAGAATCATTTGCGACTCGAGACCGAGCGCAGTCTCGCCCACGGCGCGCTCCATCGCGGCATTGACGGAGTGCATTTGCGCGGGCGTAATTTTCTCGGCGCTGCCAAGACGCGCACGAAAAGTTTCGTCCACTTCGGCTGAGCCTAAGAGTTGAAAGGTCATCTCCTCGCAACCCGCGCGGTAAACCTTAAAGAGCGGCGCGCCGGGAAATCCCGCGTGATGTTCGAACAAGCGCAGCGGTTGCCGGTCTTTGCGAAAGGCCGAGCGAAAACGCGCGGTCTGTTTTCGCGCAAACCGCACCACCCGCAGCTTCGTGATCATGATCGACCAACTGAAGATCGAAGCCACGCAGAGCAGCGCGAGCACAACCTTACCGGCAACGGTCGCGTGTTCGAATGCGAAGAGAAGGCCGCTGGTCGCGAGAATCTGCGGAAGAAGCATGGTCGCCAAACTGGCTAAGCCTTACCGGATTTTCTGAGAAAGGGAAAGCAGCGAGAATCAGTGGCTGGCTAATTTCCGCGGGTAGGTGGGATTCCGCTTCGCTACGAAAATAAAAGCGAGCCCAAGCGCGACCAGGAAAAATGAGAAAAACTGACCGCGCGTAAAGATGCCAATGAGCGGCGCGTCTGGTTCGCGAAAGTATTCAACCACGATCCGGAAGACGCCGTAAACGCTCAGGAATAATCCGGTCAAAACGCCATTCGGCGTGCGGACGCGGGTGCGCACGAACCACAAAATGGCGAAGAGCAAAACGCCTTCGAGAAAGGCCTCGTAGAGTTGCGAGGGATGTCGCGGCGTAAGGATCCCGCGCAAAATTGTAACGACTTGCGGATGCCCGCGCACGGCTTGCACAACTGCGTCCGCCGAAGTGAGCGCGGGATCGATTTGTTGGCAGGCTTGCACCGCGCGGTCGGCTTCAGCCGCATTCGCGGAATCGAGCAGCTCTTTTGGAAATTGCATGGCCCACGGAATGTGTGCGACGCGGCCGTAGAGTTCGCCGTTGATGAAGTTGGCACAGCGGCCGAGGAACAATCCGATCGGAGCGGTCACCACCAGGTTGTCTCCCAGATTAGTCCACGAAAGTTTGTGTCGGCGCGCGTAGAAAAAAGTGAAGAGAACCAGTCCGATGATGCCGCCGTGGCTCGACATTCCACCTTCCCAAATGCGCAAAATAGAGATGGGATCGCGCAGCATGTCCGGCCGATAAAAAAACACGTAACCGAGCCGGCCGCCGACCATCACGCCGAACAACGCGGCGAAGCTAATGAAGTCGCCCACCTGCTCCGCTTTCAGGTCGGCATAACCACGTCGGGCCAGATGGGCAAGCAGCGCGAATCCGCTGATGAAGGCGAGGACGTAAGCGAGTCCATACCAACGCGGCCCGACATCACCCCACAGTCGGAAGATAAACGGATCAAGATGGTGCAGGTAATAGGAAAGCATCGGGCGAGACGATAGTGCGCGATCCTTAAACGACCGGCAACAAAACATCGCGCAGGAAGGGCGCGGTGCGACTGATGCGATTCTTTGCCACCTCTTCCGGCGTTCCGACCGCCACAACTTCTCCGCCGTCGGCGCCCGCTTCCGGCCCGATGTCCACGATGTAATCTGCTTCCGCCATGATGCTAAGGTTGTGCTCGATCACAATCACGGTGTTGCCTTCATCGACCAGTCGATGCAGCACTTTCAAGAGCAGTTCGACGTCGGCCATGTGCAAGCCAATGGTCGGTTCTTCCAGCAGATAAAGCGTCGATTTCGGGGTGCGCATTTTGCGGATGCGCTCGTTCTGCGCGCGCCCAATTCCGCGCGTCAGTTCCGTCACCAGCTTCAAGCGTTGCGCTTCGCCGCCACTCAACGTCGGACTCGGTTGGCCTAACTTCAGATAGCCCAAACCGGTATCGACAAGGAGGGAAAGTGGCCGCGCGATTTTTTGATTGGTGGCGAAGAACGCGCCCGCCTGCTCAATCGTCATCTCCATCACGTCGCCGATGCTTTTTTCATTATATAATACTTCGAGCGTCTGCGGATTGTAACGGCGACCGCCGCAATCTTCGCAGGGTACATAACTGCTCGGCAGAAAACTCATCTCCAGCTTGATCGCGCCCTGCCCTTTGCACGTTTCGCAACGGCCGCCCTCCGCATTAAAGGAAAAGCGGCTGGGCGAATAACCGCGCATGCGCGAGACCGGCAGTTGTCCGTAGAGCTTGCGAATCTCATCGAAGACTTTGATGTAGGTCGCGGGCGTGGATCGCGAAGTCTTGCCGATCGGCGACTGATCCACTTCGTAAACCGTCTCGAAAAATTCCGCACCGGAAAACGCCGCGCCTGATCTGTCTCGGGTAGGGTGGGCGTCTCGCCCGCCGGTTTCGGCATCTTGCCGAAACAAGCTTTGTTTTTCGCTGGACCGCCGAGAAGTTCGCGAACGCGAGAGGTAATCGCGCACGCCAGGTAACATCACCGACCGCATCAAACTCGATTTTCCCGAGCCGGAAATTCCGGTGATAACCGACAATCGGCCGATCGGAAATCGCACGTCGATGTTCTTCAGATTATTCGCGTGTGCACCGCAAATTTCGATCCACTGCGCTACCTCGCCTAACGAACGCCGACTTTTTCGCACTGGATGACACAAGGGGTTTTTCAGACAACGCCCGGTCTCCGAATTTTTCGCCCGTTTGATGTCGCGCAACGTCCCCTGCGCCACCACTTCACCGCCATGCGTGCCCGCGCCGGGCCCGAGGTCGATGATGTAATCGGCGCGTCGCATCGTTTCTTCATCGTGCTCCACGATCACCAGCGAATTTCCCTTTTCGCGCAGCGCCGTCAGCGTTTCGAGCAGGCGAAGATTATCGCGCGGATGCAATCCGATCGTCGGCTCATCGAGCACGTAAAGGACGCCGCGCAAATTCGAGCCGAGTTGCGCGGCGAGGCGAATGCGCTGCGATTCGCCGCCGCTCAACGTTTTGGCCGATCGGCCTAACGATAAGTAACCCAGCCCGACGTTTTCCATGAAGCGAAGACGCTGCGTGATTTCCGGCACCAGATCGTCCGCGATCGTTTTTTGGTTCCCGCGAAATTTCAACTTGCCGATCAATCCCTCGGTTTCGGCGGCAGAAAGATTCGTTACCTGATCGATCGTGTAACCCTGCACGCGCACATGCCGCGCCACGGCATTCAAACGCGATCCGCGACAGGCCGGACAAGGCACAGCTTCTTCCTCGTCGATCCATTCCGATTCGCGTTCTGCCGCGAGTTCATTTTCCAAAACAGAATCGCCCGTATCCTCGTTCCCCGTTTGCTTCGCTCGATTCCAAATCTCACCAAAGCCGCCGCATTCCTCACACGCGCCATGCGGCGAGTTAAATGAAAACAAACGCGGATCGAGTTCTTCGAACGCGCGACCGCAGCCGGGACAACTCATCTCCGTACTCATGACCGCGAGGCGATGTTTCGCATCGAGCAGATGGGCTGTGCCGCGCCCGATATCGAGCGCGCGCTGAACGAGATTCCTCGCCTTCAATACTCGCCTGGCGTCGATCGCTCCGACTACCACATCGATGGTGTGCTCCTTGAAACGCTCGAGTTTTCGGAACTGAGCGATCGGCAGCAACTCGCCATCGACGAAGAGCGTGTCGAAGCCCTGGCGCTCCGCCCAGCGCGCGACATCGGTGTGAAACCCTTTGCGCGCTTTCACCAGCGGCGCCAACACCTTGAGCGGGCCACGCTTCACCGCCGTCTCCAATTGTTTCACAATCGCGGCCAGACTCTGTTTTTCGACCGGCAAATCGCAATCGGGACAGAACTGCCTTCCGGTTTTCGCGAAGAGGAGACGGAGGAAATGGTAAACCTCCGTCACCGTCGCGACGGTCGATTTTCCGCCGCCGCGCGTCACGCGTTGTTCGATGGCGACACTGGGTGGCACGCCTTCCACGAGATCGACGTCCGGTTTTTCGAGTTGCTCGACGAACTGCCGCGCGTACGGCGACATGCTATCGAGAAATCGCCGCTGTCCTTCCGCGAACAAAATATCGAACGCGACCGTCGATTTTCCCGAACCGCTCAGTCCGGTGATGATCACCATCTTGTCGCGCGGAATATCGAGCGAGATGTTCTTCAAGTTATGTTCTCGCGCCCCATGAATCCGGATGGCGTTGTTTCTCTCGGGTAGGGTGGGCATCTTGTCCGCCGCGGCCAGCATCTTGCCGAGCGGAACTTCCGCGGCACGTAAGGCCAAGACGTCATCGTCGAG
>JBDUCP010000035.1:0-11511 GCA_040003405.1 Verrucomicrobiota bacterium | reverse complement strand
TTGCGCAGGAAAATGATCTGCTCGTTCCATTCGCGCACCGCGACATTGAAATTCGCGACGCCTTTCCGCTCTTCCGCCAGCCTGGTCAACTCGTGATAATGCGTCGCGAAAAGCGTGCGCGATTTGATTTTGTCGTGCAGGAATTCCGCCACACTCCACGCGATGGAAAGGCCATCGAAGGTTGAGGTGCCGCGCCCGATCTCATCGAGAATAACGAGGCTGCGCTCGGTCGCATTATTCACAATGTTTGCCGTTTCATTCATCTCGACCATGAAGGTGGACTGACCCCGGGAGAGATCGTCATTCGCGCCGACGCGGGTGAAAATGCGATCGACCAGCCCGATCTCCGCGCTCGCCGCCGGCACGAAGCTGCCGATCTGCGCCAGCAAAACGATGAGCGCGACCTGCCGGATGTAAGTGGATTTGCCGGCCATGTTCGGACCGGTGATGATGGCCAACCGAATCCGCTCTCCATCAAGTTCGGTGTCGTTAGGCACAAATTTTTCCTCGGCCAGATTCTGGTCGAGCACCGGATGCCGGCCGTCGCGAATGACCAGCTTGCGCGTCTCGTTGAGATCGGGCCGGCAATAGCCAAACAACCGCGACGTTTCCGCGAGCGCACCGATCGCATCGAGCGTGGCCAAGGCGCCGGCGGTTTGCTGGATCGGCGCGAGTTCGCCCATCGTTTCATCGCGGATGGTTTGAAAAAGCTGATACTCGAGTTGGCGCGCGCGTTCGTCCGCCCCGAGAATTTTTCCTTCCATTTCCTTCAGCTCCGGCGTGATGAAACGCTCACCCCCGACCGTGGTTTGCTTGCGCACATACCGCTCCGGGACATTCGCCAGATTCGATTTCGTGATCTCAATAAAATAACCGAAAACAGAATTGAAACGCACCTTGAGCGATTTGATTCCCGTCTCCGTCACTTCGCGTTCCTGGAGTTGCGTGATCCAGTTCTTCCCGTCGCGCGAAGCCTGGCGTAATTCGTCGAGATGCGAATCGAATCCGTCGCGAAAAATTCCTCCGTCCTTCAACGCCAACGGCGGGTCGTCGAGGAGCGCCCCGCTCAGTTTCTGCGTTAACGCCGGCATTTCGTGCAACTGCTTTTGCACTGACTGGGCGAGCGATTCCGGGCGCGCATTTTCGGCGGCGTGATCTTTTCCGAAAGCCAGTCGGTCGAGCAGATCCTGTAGCGTTCGCTTCAATTCCGGAATTTGTTGGAGCGAAGTTTTCAGCGCGACGAGGTCACGCGCGTTGCCCGAAGCCTGACTCAGGCGGCCAGCCGCGCGCTCGAGGTCGCGAATCGCTTTGAGCGTCTGCCGCAGCGCGGCCAGCAAATCCGATTCCTGCAGCAAGTCCGCGATCATTTGCTGGCGGCGCTCCAACTCGGCCCGATCGCGCAGGGGTTGCAAAATCCAGGCGCGCAATTTTCGCGCGCCCATCGGCGTCACCGTCCGATCAAGCGCCGCCAGCAAACTGGTGTTGCGCGCGCCGCGCGATTCGACCAGCTCGAGATTCACCTGCGTCGCGGCATCGAGAGTTACGTATTCATCGCGCGAATCGCAGCGCAACGTCGTGAGATGGTCCACCCTTCGCCGCAATTGCTGTTTGAGATAATGAATGATCGCGCCCGCCGCACCGATGGCGGCCGGCATGTCCGCGCAACCGAAGCCATCGAGTGATTTCACGCCAAAATGCTCGCACAGGGCGAAGCGCGCGTGCTCGGGCAGAAAGGCAAAATCGTCGTAGGCCAGCGCTCCTTCCAGCTCCGCGAATTGCGCGTTCTGGCTTTCGCTAATCAACAATTCCGCCGCAGAAATCCGCGCGAGATCGTCCAGCAATGCGCTCGCGTCGCGCGCCTGGGTCAAACGAAATTCGCCCGTGCTCAATTCGGCATAAGCGAAACCGAAAGCACCATCCTGAAAATAGACTGCGCCCAGATAATTTGGCCGGTTTGATTTCAGTAGATCCATCTCGCTCACGGTGCCGGCGGTAATGATCTGCGTGATCTCGCGCGAAACGATTTTGCCCGGCTGCGGCTCGCTCGTTTGATCGCAGATCGCGACGCGCCGCCCTGCCTGGATAAGTTTGGCGATGTAATTCGGAGCGGCGTGGTACGGCATGCCGCACATCGGGACGCTATGGCGTTTAGTCAGCGCGAGGTTGAGCAATCCCGAAGCTTCCTGCGCATCCTCAAAAAAGAGTTCGTAAAAATCGCCGAGCCGGAAGAGCAACAGCGTATCCGCCGGCACACTTGCGCGCAGCCGCTGGTATTGCTGCATCATCGGAGTGAGCGCGTCGGCCATCATTCCAAGATGAAATTAGCGGAGTCGGATTGCGAGCGGGAAGTGTTTACACAACCTCGACGCCTTCCCGGCCGGTCCGCACCGCGAATAGTTCGCTCAATCGCTGCGTCATTCGTCCGACCTCACCGCTGCCGATAATTCGCCCATCTACTTTTATGACGCTGGCCAGTTCGCCCATCGTGCCCGTGCAGAACATTTCATCGGCGCGATAGACATCGTCGAGCGTGAGATCGGTTTCCCCACAGGGAATTTTCTCCGCTGCGCAAATCTCCAGCACGGTTGCGCGCGTGATTCCCTCGGGACAGGCGATCACTTTACTGGTCGCGAGTTCATTTTCACGCACGAGAAAAATGTGCGTCGCGTTTGTTTCCGCAACGAAGCCGCGCTGGTCGAGCATGAGCGCATCGTCAGCGCCGGCATTGTTGGCCTCGATCTTGGCCAGGATCGAGTTTAGCAAATTGGCATGATGAATTCGCGGATCGAGAATCTCCGGCGGTGGCCGGCGCATGCGGCTCGTGATCAAGGTGAGGCCGGTCTTCGCATAGACGGGCGCCTTGTGTTCCGCGAGCACGATCAAAGTCGGCCCGGATTGATTCAGCCGCGGATCCATTCCCGACGTAATCTTCACGCCGCGCGTAAGCGTGAGGCGAATATGAACGCCGTCGCGCATCTCGTTTGCGCGCAACGTGCGTTTGATTTCCTCGATGATTTTTTCGTCAGTCGGGATTTCTGAAAAGGCGATTGCGGTCGCGGAACGTCGGAGACGGGCGAGATGCTCACGCAGTTTAAAAATACGGCCGTCGTAAAGCCGCAGACCTTCCCACACGGCATCGCCCCCCTGCACCCCGGAATCGAAAGGACTGATGCCAGCTTTCTCGCGATGCAGCAGCTGACCATTAATGTTGATCAGCAGGTTGCGGTTCTTTTCGTAGAACGGCTGGATCATCGTCAGTGCAAGCGCTGCGCGTAAAGACGCTCGTAAGCCTCGTGAGATTGAGCATGGACTTCATTCAAACCTGCCGGCAACGGTTTGCGCGGGATAGGCGCAGGCGGGCGAAAAGTGGTCGAGGTGATCACCTCGCCATACCAGTGTTTCGCCCAGATGCCATCGGTAGCGCGGGAACCTCGCGGCCACGACAGCATCGCTTCCATGAACTCGACGCCGATCGCTTCACATAACAGTCCCAGAATCTTGCGCGGATTCTCGAGGACATCTCGCGCATCAATCACCGGCGGAGTGGCACCCATATGCTCGCGCACCCAATCGAAGATTTCAGCCTGTTGAACGAAACCAATATCTTCCAGCGTCGGATAATTGTTTTTCCTGATATAGGAAGTGATCACCTCGTGGGGATCGCGGATGAGAAAAACATTTGTCATCGCATCGAGCCAGTCGCGATCAATCGGCGGCAACAGGTGATGCGTCATCTGCTTCTGGTAGAACACCGTTTTCCCTTCGGGCACAGCAGCGGTCAATTGTTGCACCACCTTCTGCCAATCAAGTTCGCCGCTCGCGATTACTTCATCAGCGCCGGGATGATCAAGACCAGTCGCGTCCAAATAATACGCGTAGAAGGGCTCATCGCACACGAATGTGTCCGGTCGATTTTCCCACGAGCGCATCATCGCCGTGGAAATATTTCGCGGCCCCGACCACATCGCGATGCGCACGGGACTTCGCGCGGGCGGCATGGCAAGAGATTCAAATCATCGGGACCGAATTGCGAGTTCCTAATTGCGCGAAATCATTTTAGTCTCCGAACTTCGCTTCTCTGATTATGAACACTCGCCAATACTCGCTTGCTCTGACTTCCGTCATTATTGCCCTTCTCTTTGCGGATCTCCTGGCATCGGCGGCCGATCCGGGCCCGGCCAAGACCGTCACGCCTCCCGACAGTCTCGTCGTCGATGGGATCCCGCCCATCCCCGCAGAATTAACCGAGCAGGTTGGCCGTTACACGGAATCGCGCGCGGCCGCGCATCAGGATTGGCATCCCACCAAACCACAGATGCTGATCGCGACGCGATTCGCCGATACCGCCCAATTGCATCTCGTCACTCAACCGGGCGGAGCGAGGTCTCAACTCACTTTTTTTCCCGACCGCGTTGATGGCGGTTCCTTCCAGCCGACCAAGGGCGACTACTTCGTATTTTCGAAGGGAGCCGGCGGAAACGAATTCAATCAGAACTACCGCTATGATTTCGCGACTGGCGACATCACGTTATTGACCGACGGGAAATCCAAGAATTCCGGGCCGACCTGGAGCGACAATGGCGAGCGCTTCGCTTACACCTCCACCAGGCGCAACGGCGCGGACACAGATATCTACGTCGAATCGCCGGCCGATCCGAAGAGCGACCGCCTGCTCGCGGAGGTAAAGGGCGGGGGCTGGCAACCGCTCGATTGGTCGCCAGACAATCGGCAGTTGCTCGTGCTCGAGGAAATTTCAATCAACGAAAGCTATCTCTGGCTTTTCAATGCGGAAACGGGCGAACGAAAAGAAACCACACCGCGACCGGCGGAAGGCGCGGATAAAGTTGCCTACGCGCGGGCTGTTTTCGCAAAGGATGGCAAGGGCGTTTTCGTCACCACCGACCGCGAATCGGAATTCTTGCGACTCGCCTACATCGACCTCGCCAGCGGCAAGCACACTTATTTGCTGCCCGATACTCGTTGGGATGTTGACGACTGGGACCTGACCCACGATGGCCGCCGGATTGCTTACACGCTGAATGAAAATGGCGTGAGTACGCTGCACCTGATCGACGTGGCGTTGAAAAATGGAACGATGACGGCTCAGCCGCAAAAAGATCCGATGTTCAATCCGCCGCTCTCCGCGGTCGTGATTTCCGGCCTGCATTGGCACCGTGATCCGAAGCTCGGCCTGCTCGCGTTCAATGTCGCCGGTGCGCGTTCGCCATCGGATGTTTACACCTGGTCAACCGGCGGCGGGGGCAATGTGACCACGCGCTGGACGGCGAGCGAAACGGGCGGAATTCCGGCGGCGAAATTTGTCGAGCCATCACTCGTTAGGTGGAAATCCTTCGACGAGCGCGAGATCACGGGATTTCTCTACTTGCCTGATGCCGCTAAATTTCCGGGACCGCGTCCGATCGTCATCAACATCCATGGCGGTCCGGAAGCGCAATTCCGACCTGCCTTCGCCGGACGGGTAAATTACATTATCAATAATCTCGGCTGCGCGATGATTTTCCCGAACATTCGTGGCTCGGCCGGCTACGGCAAAACTTTCGTCAAGCTCGACAACGGTTTTAAGCGCGAAGATTCCTACAAAGATATTTCGGCGCTGCTCGATTGGATTGGCACTCAGCCCGGCCTCGACGCGCAACGCGTCATGGTCACGGGAGGGTCGTATGGCGGGCACATGACGCTCGCCGTCGCGACCAATTATGCCGATCGCATCCGCTGCGCGCTCGATGTTGTCGGAATTTCAAACCTGAAAACATTCCTGGAGCATACGGAAAGTTATCGGCGCGATTTGCGCCGCGTGGAATATGGCGATGAGCGCGACCCGAAGATGGCGGAATTCATGCAACACATCGCGCCGTTGAACAACGCCACGAAAATCACCAAACCGCTTTTTGTGGTCCAGGGCGCGAACGATCCGCGAGTGCCTAAATCCGAAGCCGATCAGATTGTCGAGACGTTAAAAAAACAGGGCACGCCCGTTTGGTATCTTATCGGAAAAGATGAAGGACACGGCTTTGCCAAAAAGAAAAATGCCGACTTCCAGTTTTACGCGACGGTGCAATTCATTCGCGATTATCTGCTGAAGTAGATCTTCTCGGAGAACTCGGGTTTCGCAGATCTCTGCACTCTACACATGAAGACTCAGATGAAGCTCGCAGTCATCATCATTCTCGGCCTGGCGGCTGTTTCCCGGGCGGGTGACGCGATGCTGCCGGACCCGAAGCTCACGCCGGGGAGATTGGCGCGCGTGGGCTCACCTCATCACGAGCTCGGCGAAGCGCTCGAGCGAGAAGTGTTCAAACGCTATCGCATCCCGTGGAGCCGGCGCGCGGAATTCCGAATTGACCGTCTGATTCCAGTAGAACTCGGAGGCGCGGACAGCATCGACAATCTTTGGCCGCAAAGTTTTAAAGTGAAGCCGTACGACGTCGAGCGGAAGGAATTACTGACTCGCCGACTGCTCGCTTTGATTCACTCCGGGCGCATCACGCTCGCGCAGGCGCAGGAAGAAGTGAGCAAAGATTGGATCGACGCTTTCATCGATCACGTGGGATTCGTTTATCTGCGTTGACGCGCCTTACGACGAGAATTTTCCGTAAACGGCCAGGAGTGGATACTTGGAGCGATTCTTCGTCCAGAAATCGCTTACGAAACCGGTCCTGGTGCGAATCTCGACGTGGCCGGCGCCGTGGCTGCCATGGGCAAAGACTAGGACAGAGCCGATCGGCGCCGCGAATTGATCACGCACCGCCAATTTCGTGAAACCGAAGTCGCGCACCAGTTCAGTACCGGCTTGCGACGCATAATTTGTTTTCGGATAGGATTTGATGACACCCGAAGCCAGGAGCGCTTGCTTGACGTATTGCCAGCAGCGCGATTTCGAGCGCGCGTTGGCGCGTTCCTGCGCGATGGTCGCGGCGCGCGGCAGCCGCGGATCTAGCCGGGGATCGATCTGCGCGTCCGCATGACTGACCGGAAGGTTCCCGTAGTGGCGCACGATGCGAGCGGAGCCGGGCATGCCCGATGGCATCCGATAGTAAAATTGCGATCTCGAAGCTGACAAACCTTCGGAGCGGACTTGCATGGTTGAGAGAGCAAAAGCGCTCCCACAAAGGAAAAATAGGAGGATAAAGCGGCGCACGGAAGTTCCCTAATGCAAGAGACATGCCATCCTCGCAACAAGTTTCTTTTGGAATGACGAAAAAAAGTGACCCCTAACTGCCGCCGGCTCCGCTAGAAACGACGACGCTCGATGGTCGTAGTAGGCGATCCTTCATGCGATAACCGCGGCGCGTTTGCCGGATTACGACACCTTCAGGAAATTCCTCGCTCGGCTCATGTGCGATCGCTTCGTGCAGGTTCGGATCGAATTTTTTCCCGGGCGCATCGATCGGCTCCAGCCCATGTTCCGCGAGGAAATCCGTCAGTTGCTTCAACACCATGCTCATGCCGGAAAAGATGGCGGAGTTCTCGCCCTCGCTGCGGGCGGCTTCGAGCCCGAGCTCAAAGTTATCGACGATGGCGACGAGCTTTTCCAAGAGAGAGCTGTTGGCAAACTTGATCGCAGTCTCTTTCTCGCGCGCGGCGCGTTTCTTGTAATTTTCAAAATCGGCTTGCGTGCGCAGGGCCAGATCGCGGAAGCGGTCGAGATCGACCTGCAAATTTTCCTCTTCCGCTTCGTCTGTGGGCGGCGTGGTACCGTGGGGTTCGGAGGAAAGCGCGGCCGGCTCAGCCGCCGGTGGCGGCGTTTCAGTTGCAGGATTTTTTTTCATGTTTTGCGAATAGCGATCAAAGTGATGTCGTCATTTTGCGGCTGCGACGCCACGAAGCTCCGCAGCTCATCGATCAGCCGCTGGATGATGGCCGGCGCACCCTCCGCCGCACTAGCGCGGACGCATTCTATCATGCGGTCCGCTCCAAATTCGTCGCCGTTGGGATCTAGCGCTTCCGTAACTCCGTCGGTGTAAAGGAGCAGGCAATCGTCGCGCTTGAGCGAGAGAGCGAAGTTGCCGGTTATCCTATTGAACACGCTGCCGCTGTCAATCCCGAGGGCCAGTCCCGGCGGCTTTACCGGGCTCGCTGTTTGCGTAGCGCTGTCATAAAAAATCGGCGCATCGTGTCCGGCGCGGGACAGCATGACGTTGTTCCTCGCATGATCGAGAATGACGTAGGCCATGCTGATAAACATGTCCTCGCGGATGTCAGGATAGAGCTGGCTATTTACTTTCTGCAAAACGTCAGCCGGAGAGGGATTGCCGGGCGCCTGACTGCGCAAAACGCTGCGGCAGATCGCCATGATGATCGACGCGGGCACGCCTTTGCCCGAGACATCCGCGATGGCCACCCCAAGACGATCCTCGTCCACTTTGATGTAATCGAAATAATCGCCGCTGACGTGTCGCGCCGGAATGTTAAGGCCGCTGATTTCGAAACCGTCGATAACGGGCGCTTCACTCGGCAGGAGGATGCGTTGAATGTCGCGCGCTATTTCCAGATCGTGATCGAGCCGTTTTTTTTCATTCGCCTCCGAATAGACGATCGCGTTGTAGAGCGCGAAGGCCGACTGCTCGGAGAGCGATTTGAAAACGACAAAATCACTCACAGAAAATGGCGCGCTGCGCGGCCCATTTGCCAGTGCGAGGACGCCCATATTTTGCTTTCCGTAAAGGAGAGGCGTCACCATCACCGCGCCCGTCCCGAGGGCGGAGCCTCGCAAATTAGCTAACTCCGGCGTGTCCGCCCCATCGATGAGTGAGATCGCCTCACGCGCCTGCCAGGCCTTGCCGACGATCCCTTCGCCTGGCGCGATGGTACGGATCCTGAGGTAACCCTCGATCGCCGCTGAGGATGCCGCGGCCTGCTGCAAAATATCGGGCGGCACTTCCACCACCGGCGGGCAGCTTTTGGAAATATAGGCCGGCGCCAGTTTCCCGCCGGCGCGTTCCATCATGTAAAGAGCACCGCCCTGCGCATCGAGAATGCGCACCGCTCCTTCGACAATGAGGCGGTGCAGATCGGCCGGGCGAATCGTTTCGGTAAACGCCTCCCCCAGCCCGTGCAGAAAATCGAAGACCAGCGTCTCCTCGATCTGGATCTCTTCGGTCGAGCGTTCCAGTGCGCGGATGCGTTGCCTTTGGCGCCACCACGTAATCAACCAGCCCGCCAGACAGGTGAGGAACAGCCCGAAAAAAATAGTTGGCCACATGCGCCGCGGGCTGGATTAATTCGACGTCGGCTCGTGCTGAAGGTCGTGCTTGAGATAATCGAGAACGTCTTTGAACCGCGCCGAATTTTCCGGCACCGCCTCGCACAACGCCTCGTGCGCATCCAGCATCTGCTTCGCGTTCTCCTGCTTTTTTTCCTCCGCCGTCAGCGCGGTCGGCGCGCGCTGGAGCAGTTCGCATTGCGGCCCGGCTGTGCCATTGGCATGAATGCTGAAAATCTGGTCCAGTCCCAGACCGCAGAGGAGATCGTGACTGCGCTGGCCGCAATGGACGATATGAAGATGGCCGTGGCCCATTTCTTTCAGCCGCAGGGCGACGCCGGCTATCGTGCCCATAAAAGTAGAATCCATCGTCGCGCAATCCTGGAGATCGACCACGAATTCGTGATAGCCCCGCTTGACCATCTCGCTCGTAAATTCCTTGAGATTGCCGCTATTGAGGAAGCTGCCTTTGCCTTCCACTTTCACCCAAACGGTCTGACCGCTGGTTCCGACTTGAATTGACGAGTCCACAACTAACTAGAAAAAATATAAGGGCGCGTACTCACTGTCAAACTCGCTACCCGGTATTACTCCCATAAAAAGGAACGATTTTCTGCCACGATGCGGCCACTCTCGATCAACAAGCAACGCCAGGCCGTGATCCGGCCGTCGTTCGCATAATCGTCGCCGATGATCTTAAATTCCGTTTTGTAGCTGCCTTTAGCATTCGGGTATTCAACTTCCCGGGCCTGCACGAAAGACCGCAATTTTTCCTGGCGATACTCCAGCCGCACGCGCAGATCGGCGCGCCGCTTCGCCCGCCAGAAAAAATCCAGGTAATTTCCATACCGTTGCCATCGATCGAGCGCGGTGATCGCGCCGTACAGCCGATAGGTGCGCTCGAAATTCAAGGGCGCTTCGGCGATTCCCGGATTGGTGGAGAAAAGCCCCTTCTTCGCCTTACCCGGTGTTTCTGAGAGCAGGAAGAGTTTAGTTTTGCGGAATTGAAAATCGTCGTTCAAGGCTACGGGCAACGTCGTCACCTTCGACAGGACTTTCGGTTCCGCGGCGGCGAGGAGATTTTGCGAGAATGACGAGGCCGCAAGAAGGAGCGCCGCAAACTTTATCGCCTGTATAAAATGGGAACCGCGCACGCAGGGCAAAGGTGCACTACAAGCTTCGCGCGCGCGATGGATATTTCGTTCCCTTCTGATTCCAGCCGCGAGCGATTCCGCGAATGATGGTTTCGCTGGCAACCATTCGCCGTTAAAATTTTTCGTGATTCAAGTTCGCTACGAGCGCGGCGTCCATTTGCCGGCGCAGGACATCTGGCTCGATCCCTGGGATGCCAAGCCGTTTGCTTTCGTCTCGCACGCGCACAGCGATCACATCGCGCCGCACCAGGAGATCATCGTTTCGGAACGGACCGCGCGCTTGATGCAGGCGCGGCTGCCGGGCAAACGCCATGAACACATTGTCCCTTTCGGCGAGTGCCGGACCATTCGCGGCTTGGAGTTGATGCTGTTGCCGGCCGGCCACATTTTTGGCTCGGCCCAATTTTTTCTCGAAGCCGAAGGCGAATCCCTTCTCTACACCGGCGATTTCAAATTGCGTCCCGGCCTTTCCGCCGAGCCGACGGAGTGGCGCCAGGCCGATACCCTCATCATGGAGACGACTTTCGGTTTGCCGAAATATCAGTTTCCTCCGACCGCGGAGATCATTCGGCAGGTCGTCGCCTTCTGTCGCGATGCGCTCGAAAGCGGTGCCGTGCCCGTCCTGCTCGGTTACTCGTTAGGCAAGGCGCAGGAAATTCTTTGTGCACTGGCCGAGGCCGAACTTCGGCCGATGCTGCACGGCGCGGTCCATCGCATGACGCGCATCTACGAGCAATGCGGACAGCCTTTTTGCGCCTACGACCGCTACGATGCTGACAACGTCGCCGGTAAAGTCTTGATTTGTCCGCCGAGCGCGAATCGCTCTCGCATGCTCGAAAAAATCCCGGACAAACGCGTCGCCATGCTGAGCGGTTGGGCGGTCGATCCAAATGCCGTTTATCGTTATCAGGTCGATGCCGCCTTTCCGCTTTCGGATCACGCCGATTATCCCGACCTGCTGCGCTACGTAGAACTGGTGCAACCGAAACGTGTGCTGACGCTGCACGGATTCGCGGCGGAATTCGCGCGCGATCTGCGCGAGCGCGGCATCGAGGCGTGGGCCTTGAGCGAGGAGAACCAGATGGAGTTGCAACTGCAGAGTCCGGTTAGCGCACGCGTCTCGCGTGCTGGCGA
>JBDUCP010000034.1:0-11570 GCA_040003405.1 Verrucomicrobiota bacterium | reverse complement strand
CGAAAATATTGAGCTGATCGCGTCGGAAAATTTCACCAGCCGCGCGGTGATGGAGGCGCAAGGAAGCTGCCTAACGAATAAATACGCCGAAGGTTATCCGGGCAAACGCTGGTATGGCGGCTGTGAGAATGTCGATACGGCCGAGCGACTGGCGATCGATCGCGCCAGGCAGCTGTTTGGCTGTGAGCACGTGAACGTGCAACCGCATAGCGGCGCACAAGCAAACATGGCTGTCTATTTTTCGATGCTGAAGCCGGGCGACAAGATCCTGGCGATGAATCTCGCGCACGGCGGCCATCTCACTCACGGACATCCGGCAAATTTTTCCGGCAAGTTTTACACGGTTTCGCAATACGGCGTGAGCGAGAAGACAGAACAGATCGATTACGACGCGTTGCAGAAACAAGCCGAAGAATTTCGCCCCGCCATGATCACCGCCGGCGCGTCAGCTTATCCGCGCATTATCGATTTCCCGCGGATGAAACAAATCGCAGATTCAGTTGGCGCACTCCTGTTCATCGACATGGCGCATATCGCCGGGCTCGTGGCCGGCGGCCAGCATCCCACCCCGATCCCGCACGCGCAGTTTGTGACCACAACGACGCATAAAAGCTTGCGCGGCCCGCGCGGGGGCATCGTGATGTGTCAGGAACAATTCGCGAAAATGATCGACTCCACCGTTTTCCCCGGGGTGCAAGGCGGGCCGCTGATGCACATCATCGCCGCCAAAGCTGTTTGTTTTCACGAAGCGCTTCAGCCGCAGTTCCGCGACTATCAGCGACAAGTCGTGCTCAATGCCAAAGCGCTCGCTGCCGGCCTAACGAAGCATGGCTATCGCATCGTCTCCGGCGGCACCGACAATCACCTCATGCTTGTCGATCTTCGCCCGAAAGAGATCAATGGCAAAGAAGCGCAGGAAACGCTCGACCGCGCCGGAATCACCGTGAACAAGAACGGAATTCCCTTCGACACCTATCCGATTTTCAAACCGGGCGGCATCCGCATCGGCACGCCGGCCGTCACCACGCGCGGGATGAAAGAAGAAGAGATGCTGGACATCGCCGATCTGATCAACGATGCGCTGAGCCGTCGCGAGGATCCGACCGCACTCGAACAGATTCGCGCAAAAGTGCGTGAGCTGACGAGCCGGTTTCCGTTACCCTCGTAGCCGACAGCGAGAATTATCACGATGCCAAGCTCGGAAACTCCCGCCATCAACCCACTCCGCGAGGGACTTTCCAATCGCGCCATGCCGCAGGCGTGTAGTGTCGTGATTTTCGGCGCGACGGGCGATCTGACGATGCGGAAATTGATTCCCGCGCTCTACAACATCGCGGCCGATGGCGAACTGCCGCCCGCGCTCACCGTAGTGGGTTTCGCGCGACGTCAGAAGACGGACGACGAATTTCGCAAGGAGCAGGAAGAGGCGACGCGAAAGTTTTCGCGCCAGACCGTCCGCGACGAAATTTGGAATGGATTCGCGCAATCCATTTTCTATCACCCCAGTGAGTTTCATGATGCGGCCGGCTACAAAAGCCTGGCGGAACGGCTGGATAAAATCGATGACGAGCACGGCACTGGCGGCAACCGGCTTTTTTATCTGGCTGTGGCGCCGGACCAGTTTGAGCCGATCCTGAAAAATCTGAAGGCGGCGGGCTTGAACAAAGCGCGCGAGGGAAGCTGGGCGCGAGTGATTGTGGAGAAACCGTTCGGCACTGATCTCGCCTCGGCGCGCGAATTGAACCGCGTCGTGCGCAATGCCTTTGCCGAGAATCAAACTTACCGCATCGATCACTTCCTCGGAAAAGAAACGGCGCAAAACATTCTCGTTCTCCGTTTCGCCAACGCCATCTTTGAGCCGCTCTGGAATTCCCGCTACGTCGATCACGTTCAGATCACCGCGGCGGAAACGCTCGGGGTCGAAGGGCGCGCCGGTTACTACGAGGGAGCGGGCGCACTGCGCGACATGGTGCAAAATCATTTGCTCCAACTCCTATGTCTCGTCGCGATGGAACCGCCGACTGATCTCGGCGCCGACAGCATCCGCGATGAAAAAGTAAAGGTGGTCCGCTCGCTCCGGCGGATGCCGGAAAAGGAAGTCGCGGAAAATACCGTACGCGGCCAATACGCGGAGGGCGCGATCAACGGAAAACCGGTACCGGCGTATCGGAGCGAGAAAAACGTGAAGCCGGACTCAGCGACCGAAACATTCGTCGCCTTGCGTTTGCGCGTGGACAACTGGCGCTGGTCGGAGGTGCCGTTCTACGTGCGCGTTGGCAAACGGCTGCCGAAATCGGGGACAGAAATTTCCATCCATTTCAAAAAGGCGCCGCTCGTCTTGTTCAACAAAGAATTGATGTCGCCCGATCAAAACGTCCTCGTCATCCGCATCCAGCCCGATGAAGGAATTTCATTGCGCATGCAGGCAAAAGTGCCCGGCACCAGTTTTCGCATTGAGCCGGTGAAGATGGATTTTCATTACGGGACATCGTTCGGCAAAGCGAGTCCCGAGGCCTACGAGCGGTTACTGCTGGATGCGATGAGCGGCGACGCCACTCTTTTCGCACGTCGCGATGAAGTCGAGGAAGCGTGGGCTTTTGTTGATCCGATCGAAGCGGCGTGGATTGCGAAAGAGGACGCACCGGAATTGTTTCCTTATCCAGCTGGCTCGTGGGGGCCGGAAGCAGCGGACGAGTTGCTGGCGCGCGATGGCCGCACCTGGCGACGATTGTGAGAGCCTGATCCAAATTGCCATGCCGGAAGCCGCTGAAATCCATTCGTTAGGCCTGTCAGTCGAGATCGGCAAGATCGATCGCGAGCTGAAAAAACTTTGGGGAGATGGCGGCGACACTGAGGCGCGCGCATCGCTCATCAATCTCGCGGTCTATAGCGAAGCGCCTGGTTCGCTTGCGCTCAATACTGAAATCGTTTCCAAAATCGCGGAGAACCACGCTTGCCGCGCGATCGTGATTGGGGCGAATCCAAGCGCTCCGGAAAATCACGTGGAGGCGTGGATCAGCGCGCATTGCCATGTCAATCGTGCCGGGGCGAAACAAATTTGCTCCGAACAACTTTCATTTTTGCTCGAAGGCCCATGCGCTCGATTGCTGCCGAATATCGTTTTCTCGCATCTCGATTCCGACCTTCCCTTTTATCTGTGGTGGCAGGGCGAATTTCACGATCCGATGGACGCGCAACTTTGGGCGTGGGTCGATCGGCTCATTTACGACAGTCAGATTTGGGGCGACTTCGATGCGCAAATGCGACGCGTGGAAACCGCGCAGGCCGAGGCTAAACAGCGCATCGTGCTGTGCGATCTCAACTGGACGCGACTCGTCCAGTTCCGTCTCGCGCTCGCGCAATTCTTTGATCATCCGGCGTCGCATCGTCGTTTCGAGGAAATCGAAGAGGTGGAGATCGATTTCGCGCCCGGTTATCGTTCCACCGCGGTTTTATTTGCCGGTTGGCTGGCGGCACAACTGCATTGGACCGCGCCAAAGGACGTGAACGGAAACAATCTGACGTTTCAAGATCAATCGAACCGCGCAATCAGAATCTCTCTGAATGAGAGCGGGAACGAACCGATCGGGCGTTGCGTCCTGAATTGCGGCTCGATCGAATTCAGCGTTTCGCGTTCGGCCAACGCAGATTTACTCGATGTCATCCTTCGTAAACAAAAAGCTCAGTGTATGCGCCAGTTGTTGCCCGCTGGCAGTAACGAACCAGTGCGTTTGATGAGCGAAGAGTTGATGCGCGGCGGCCCGCATCGCGTTTATCTACGAGCCGTTAATTGCGTGCGCCACCTCTTGTGAGGCAGAGTCGGGCTCTTTTTCGATGCGGTTAATAACCTGCGGCTCCTGAAGAAGCGCGGGGTCGTTCAAACGGCTGTCGTAAACTTCCGACCACGTCTGTTGATTCATGGAGCACATCGGCACCGCTTCCCATTTGCCGTTGCGTTTGACGGCGCCCTTAAAGACGCAGGAATCCAGACGCGCCTTGACCGTGGAGTCGGTATCGGCCTGCGCCACTTGCTTTGCATCCATGAAATTATGCATGCCAACGCCGAGCGTGTGCACTTGCCCGCGCAGGAGCGAACGGAAAACTTCCCGCGGCGCTTTGCGCGACGTGAGGTAACGCAAAAGCTTCGCAACCAATTTCGCCGCCAGCAGCGGATGCTGAAACAAAACGCCGGCGAGACGGTACGGCGGTGTGCCCGCATCGTCGTTCACCAGGGACAAGCCACCGATTTTTCGGAGCACTTCGCCGAGGAGCTGATCAAATTTCTTGTCGTCCGGCAGCAGCGGAAAGAATTTTCCGGAGGGTCGCGCGATGAGCAGCGAGGCCCAACTATTGCAATCGGGGTGGCCGAAAATAGAAACGTCGCGACGCAATGGCAGCCCGACACCTTCGCAAATTTTTTGCCAGACATCCGCCGACGTAATCGGGCGCTGCGAAAAGATGGTGCGCCCGGTATCAGCTTCGGGTTGGAAACTCAACATCCGCCAGATGTAGCTACGTTGCGGATCGGCCAGGTACCATCGGATCACTTCCGGCACGTCATCGATATTGCGGCGGGTGACGGTAAAACTGAGCGCATATTCGAGCAGCAATCCTGTCTTCTTGCGCACACCGAGAGCGAGATCGGTAAAGGCCTGCCGAACTGGATGCAAATCGATTTCGCTCTTGATGCGACCAATCGGAAAGCCGTGCCGGCCTGCCTGCGTCATATCGACATGCACGGAAATCTGCCGCAACCCGCCTTCGACCACTAGCCGCTCGAGAAATTCCGGATGCTCAATCAGCGTTTGCCCGTGCGTCATCAGCATCGGGATCGAGCCGACAGAGATCGCGTATTTCACAATCTCGATCAACTCGTCGCCGCGTCCCGATTTCCAATAAGCGTCGGCGACATCGCCGCCGGTGATCTGCAAACCGCCGCCGGGCCCTTGCAGGCGCCGGTTCGCATCGATCTGCTCCTTGACCTGCGCGAGCGACGGAATCGGAATCTCGTTCGCATTCTTCGGCAGATAACAATGGGTGCAATGAAACGAGCAGTAACTCGCGCCGGTGGTGAAACCGCAATGAGTGAGGTGGCGGCCGGAAATCTGGTTGTCGGTGCGCAACTCGATCGGGAGCGATTCCCAACGCTCCTTTAGCACGCGCGCTTTTTCTTCGGCGATCGGCTGGCGGAAAGCTTGCCAGCGGGCGCGCCAGCGCGAGGGGCGTGCCACTTCCGGCTCTTGAGCGAGTGCGACCATGTCGGTTATTTTGCTTCGTTCAGCGACCAGTCATACTCCTGATAACTGATTTTCGCATCGTTCGGGATTGGGGTAGCGCGACGTTTATTGATAAAGGCCAGCGCGCCGCCTTCGCCCTTAAAGTCGTCTTTGTACCAATCAAAAATTTTCGAAAGCTGGATCGATTTATTATCGGACGAAGACTTCACGCCACGCTCGGAATTTACATAGCCCTTCGCCAATTTCTCGAATTGCGCATCGAGCTTGGCGGCCTGAAACGCCTCGCGATTCAACGGTGGACAACTGCGGCTGGCGCAATTCAGCGCGAAGTGCACGCGCGGCTCGCTGAACTTCGAGCGGATCGTTTCCTTCTCCAGCGTGTTGAAGCTGGTTTGCTGGCCGGCGATGGTAATTCGCTTGCCCGTGAAGAACGTGAAGAACGTGTCCTTCACGCTGCCAGTGGGATATTTGCCGAGCGCTTCGTGCAGGATCCACGCGTTATAAGCGTTGAGGTAAAAGGCGAGCTGCTGCTTTTTCTCCATCGCCGAAATGTTTTCCTTCGCGATCGCATCGACGACGCCCTGGAGGGCTTGGAGGTCGGCGGCATTACTTTTCCAAGCGGAGTACTTCACGCCGTCAGAGGTCACGTATTTACCGAGGAGTCGATTGTAATTTTCCAGCCAATCCGTGGATTTTTGCGCAACGGAAGGCGCAGCGCCCGGGAGGCAAAGTCCCGCCACAAGGATTGCGCGAAGTAGTAGATTCATGTCTCCATTTCGCACCGCACTCGTTGTTCGTGCAAGAGTAAAGTGCGGTCGAAAAGCGCGCGGAGTGATTGCGCGCTCGTCTCAATCGAAAATTTTTGGCGCGCGATCTCGCGTCCCCGCTGGCCCAACTCTCGCGCCCGTTGCGGCTGGCGCAGGAAATCCTCGATCGCGCTCGCGAGCGCTCCTGGATCGTGCTCTGGAATCAATTGGCCATTCAGATCCCGTTCGACCATTTCCGGCACGCCGGCGAGAGGCGTGGAAACGACCGGCAGCCCCGCCGCCATCGCTTCCATGATGACCGTCGGCAGGTTGTCCATCCCGCCATCCAGTTCGCGCGTGCAAGGCAACGCAAAAACCATCGCGCTCGCGAAACGGGCAGCAATTTGTTCCTGGCTTTGTGGCCCGACCAATTTCACACAATGGTCGAGACCTGCTCTCTCGATCTGTGATTGCAGCGATTCGTGGAGCGGCCCTTCGCCGATGATGTCGCAAGTGAATTTGAGACCGCGTGCCACGAGCAAACCGCACGCTGTGATCAGATCGCCGAATCCCTTTTTCTCGATCAACCGGCCCACGGAAATGACGCCCGGAACCGCGCCTTGAAAATCCGCCAACCGAAAGCACGCCAGGTCGATTCCGTTGTAGACCCGATGCACTTTCGCGGCGTGCGCAGCAAACCTATCTCGCAAAAAGCGCGCGGAAAAATCGCTCACCGTCACCACCGCCGTAGCCCGCTCCATCAATTTCTCCAGCGAGATCGAGAAATCGCGCGGTGCAAATATGTCATTCGCGTGCGCGGTAAAACTGAAGGTAATGCCAAAAAAACGTTCGATCCAAAAAGCGGTGCGTGCGGCCATTCCGGCAAAATGCGCATGCACCTGCTTCAACCCGTATTCCTGCAAGCGCAGGCCGATATAAACCGCTTGATAGAGCCGTAGAAAGTCGGTTTGCCGGCCCCACGTTTGCACCGCTTGACGCGTAGCCAGCGAAACCCTGCCTTCGCGCAAGGCGCGATCGACTTCGCTAACGAGCACATTCTCCTCAGGCAGATAATGTATTTGTCGCACGAGTTCTTCATCCCACTCCTGCGGCGGCTCGGCGCTCGGATGCCGAATGGAGAAAACGTGCACCTTCGTACCCTGACGTTCCAGCTCCGCCACCTCGCGATAGCAGAATGTTTGGCCGAAGCTGGGGAAGCGCTCGAAAAGATAAGCAATTTCGCGCATGCCGAAGAGTCAGCGGTGGGACACGCCGTGGCAAATCGCGACAATCGGAAATGGCTTCACTGCGTGGAACGCCAAAGCCGACGCAGGAAACAGCGCAAATCTCCGACGGGCCAGCGAGCGTGACGTCAACGGGCGGCGATCAGTAGGCCACGCGGAAACGGCTCGCCTTCGCTTCTTCGGCACGGTATTGATTGAGCCGAGGTGAAGCCAAATTCCCGACGTCCGTTCAAACACTCGCGTGCTGCTTTGCTCATCGTCGCTCTGGCGGTCGGCTCCACTTTTTCGGCGCAGGCGCAGGATCCCGTTCCCTTTCACCCGTTTGCTCAACTACTCAACATTTCGACGCGGGCACGCGTGGGGCTCGGCCAAAATGTTTTGATTGGCGGATTTATCATTCAGGGAACCGAGCCGAAAAGAGTGGTCGTACGCGCCATCGGCCCATCGCTCGGCCAAGCCGGCGTGCCCGACGCGCTCACGGATCCAGTGCTCGAATTGCGCAGCGGCGCGGGCATTCTCGTTTCGACAAATGACGATTGGAAAGAATCGCAGCAGGCTGAAATCGAAGCCGCAGAGCTGGCTCCGATCGATGATCACGAATCCGCGATCCTGCAACAGCTGCCGCCGGGCGCCTACACTGCCATCGTTCGCGGAAAGGGCGACGCGACTGGAGTGGCGCTGGTGGAAATTTACGATATCGACCAGAATGCGGACTCCGTTCTGGCCAACCTCAGCAGCCGCGCTTGGGTGGAGAACGATGACAATCCCTTGATTGGTGGTGTTATCATCGGCGGTCGCGGCGGACCGTTTAACATGGTGGTCGTGCGCGCGGGCGGCCCATCGCTTAGCGCCGGCGGCATTGAAAATGTGATCGACGATCCGGTGATGGAACTGCATGCCGCCAACGGCGAAGTAGTTGAATCGAACGACAACTGGAGAGATGGCGTGCGTCAGGAATTTATTACGACCAAGACATTGGCGCCGACGGACGACAATGAAAGCGCGATCGCGACGCTACTCGCGCCCGGCGCATACACGGCGATCGTGCGCGGCCGTCACAATGCTAGCGGCATCGCGCTGGTGGAATTCTATAACTTGCGCTGACCCCGCTCAGTCCTGGGTCCGCACCGGAATCGGTTTCCCGTCGACATCGACCGCCACGTAAATAAAAACGCCGCTCGTCACACGGACTTGCTCCCCGTCCATATAACGTTGCACCCAGACCTCGACCGGAATTCTCATGGAACTGCGCCCGATTTTTTCCACCCAGGCGTAACAGGCCACGGTGTCGCCTACTTGCACCGGTGCGAGAAACGACATGCCTTCCATGGCGACAGTAACGACGCGCGTCTTCGCGGTTTTCGCGGCCAGAATTCCGCTGCCCAGATCCATCTGCGCCATGAGCCAGCCACCGAAGATGTCGCCGTTCGGATTGGTGTCCGCCGGCATCGCGATCGTGCGGATGACGAGCTCACCTTTCGGTTCATCGACGGAATTCATGCGGGAAAACAGAAGGCTTACAGGATCAACATGCAATCACCATAGCTGAAAAAGCGATAGCGCTCGCGAATCGCCTCGGCATAAGCGGCGAGAATAAATTCACGGCCGGCAAATGCGCTCACCAGCATTATCAAACTGGAACGCGGCAAATGAAAATTGGTGAGCAAGTGATCAACATTTCGAATTTCCATCGGCGGATGAATGAAAATGTCGGTTGCGCCGGTTTGCGGGATGAGCTTTTCCTCCACGCGCCTTGCCGATTCGAGCACGCGAACGGTGGTCGTTCCGACGGCAACAATTCGCCGCGCGCATTTGATCGCTTCCGCAGCCGCTGCCGTGATGGAAAATCTTTCCTCATGCATGCGATGTTCCGCAATGTTGTCGCTCTTCACCGGCTGAAACGTCCCGGCGCCGACGTGCAGCGTGACGAAGGCGTGCGGAAGTCCTGCTAAAATTTCCGCCGTGAAATGCAAACCAGCTGTCGGCGCGGCAATCGCACCCGGCATTTCGGCGAAGACAGTTTGATACCGCTCGACGTCCGTATCGTCGCTTTGGCGGCGCATATACGGCGGCAATGGCAGCAGGCCGCCCTCCAGCAGATTTTCGTCGTCATTGAGCATCACGATTCGCTCGCCCGTCGCGCAAATTTCCTCCACCCGCGCCGTCGCATTTCCGATTTTAACCGACACGCCGACGCGCATTTTGCGGCCAGGCCTAACGAGACATCTCCAACGCGACGGGCCGAGACGCTCGAGGAAGAGAAATTCTATTTTGCCGTCGGCCGAGAATCGTCGCGCCGCCATCACGCGGGTGTTGTTTAAGACGAGGAGATCGCCGGGCGCGATGAAGTCGCTTAGCTCGGAAAACTGGCGGTGCTCGACGCGCTGTTCGCGCCGGTGCAACACCATCATACGCGCATCCTCACGGTGCGCGATGGGACGGCGCGCGATCAAATTCTCCGGCAGCACATAATCGTAATCCGAAAGGCGGAGACTCATCGGGGCATCATCAAAGAAATTGCCGTCGCGCGCAAAACTTCCGATGATGCCCAGCGATGGCCAGCCAACTTCAACCCGCGCTCGATGTCGTCCTCACCGCGCTCGAGCATATGCGCGACCACAACGAAACACTCCCGCGCGCGTCACGTCTTTCGCTCTTACAACTGCAACGAACTGTCCCGGACAAAGCGGCGTTGCTCGCGTCGATTCGCGCGCGCGTCGCTGTTTGCACGAAATGTCCGCACCTGGCGCGAACACGCACCCAGACCGTTTTCGGGGTGGGCGATCCGGAGGCGGAATTGATGTTCATCGGCGAAGCACCGGGCGCAGATGAAGATGCGCTTGGAGAACCGTTCGTCGGACGCGCTGGAGAATTGCTCACGAAAATCATCACGGCAATGGGCTTCCGCCGCGATCAGGTTTACATCGCGAATATTTTGAAATGCCGCCCGGATATGCCGCCGGGGACGCCGGGGAATCGACCGCCGACGCCGACGGAAATGCAAACCTGCCTGCCGTATCTGGCGGAACAGATCGCCATTATTCAGCCGAGGGTTTTAGTCGCGCTCGGCACGACGGCGGCGGAAGGATTACTCGGGACGCGCGGCGCAATGCGCGACCTGCGCGGCAAGTGGCATTCCTATGAGGAGACGCCGCTCATGATCACCTATCATCCCGCGTACCTGTTGCGAAACCAAGCGCCGTCGGAGAAGCGCAAAGTATGGGAAGATATGCTTCAGGTGCTGGAGCGACTCGGACATCCGATCACCGCAAAACAGCAAAATTATTTTCGCTGAACCTTAGCTTGAAAGTCGGCGAAACATCCGCTGCAACGAACGGCGTGAAGCAAGAGTCATCGCTGTAGAGGAAGTAATCTTCCGTACCTCCGCACGCGATACTTTCACCTTGCGAGTTAGCGATTCCGCGCCCGCTTCGCGCAAGAGCGCGAGGGTGCGCGCGCCAATCAGCGCCGGCAATGCGGTCGCGAAACGGACCCGGCGCGAACGAATAGCGCAGACGTACTCCATCCCGGCGGCAATTCCCCGCTCGGCTTCTTCCCGCCAACGGCGCAACAGCGGCTCAGCCTGAGCCGGCGCCTGCAACAGCTCCTCCGCCGTCAGGCCTAACGAGTGCAATTCCTCCGCCGGAAAATAGCAGCGCCCGTCGCGCAGATCGCTGCCGGCATCGCGCAAAATATTGATCAACTGCAAGCCTTTGCCGTAGAGCGCACCCATCTTCACCATTTCAGATTCCGTGCGCTCGCTAAAATTGGAGACGTGAGCGAAACAGATGCGGGTCCAGAATTCGCCCACACATCCCGCGACGAGATAAGTGTATTCTTCCAGCTCCGCGGCGCTGGCCAGAGCGGACATCTCCGCGCGCGACTCGAATCGCTTTAGATCCAGCGTCTGCCCTTCATTAATTTTCTTGAGAACATTTCGCACCTCTCTGCGATCGCGTTCAGTGATGGCGGCAAGCCACGAGAGTAACTGTGGCAACGACTCGATTAGCGCGCGTTCCGCCGCGTTCGTTTGCAACGGCGCGAAACACTTCAACATCGTAATCACCGCTGTAGGCGACGTCGTTCCCTGGATCGCCGCAGACAAATTGTGCAGCGATTCGCGCCGCAGTTCTACCTCCGGTTCTGGCGTGTCCGCAATCGTGTCCGTCGCGCGCGCGAGCAAATAAGCGAGAGAAAGGGGGTCGCGCAACGCTGTCGGCAAGACACGGAGGGAAAGATAGAAGGAACGCGAGACGGCGCGGAGAATTGGTCCTCGCATCGCGTCCACCTCGTTCACGCCCGCACTTTTCATTGGTTGACGTCTCCGATATGGCCCTCGATCC
>JBDUCP010000168.1:0-3455 GCA_040003405.1 Verrucomicrobiota bacterium | reverse complement strand
GCATCCGCTTTACATTCTCTACACCAGCGGCTCGACCGGAAAACCGAAGGGCATTTTGCATACGACCGGCGGCTATCTCGTCGGCATTTATGCGACGATGAAATATGTTTTCGATCTGCGCGCGGACGACGTTTACTGGTGCACGGCCGATGTCGGTTGGGTAACCGGACACAGTTACGTGGTCTATGGTCCACTGGTGAATGGCGGGACGACGTTAATGTATGAAGGCGCGCCGAACTGGCCGGAGCCGGACCGCTTCTGGCGCATCGTGGCGGATTATGGCGTGAACGTTCTCTATACCGCGCCGACCGCGATCCGCGCCTTCATTCGCTGGGGCGATCAATGGGTGAAGAAACACGATCTCTCGTCGCTCCGTCTGCTCGGCTCTGTCGGCGAGCCGATCAACCCCGAAGCGTGGATGTGGTATCACGAAAAAATCGGCGGGGGGCGCTGCCCGATTGTCGATACCTGGTGGCAAACGGAAACGGGCGCGATCATGATCTCGCCCTTGCCCGGTGCGATCCCGACAAAACCTGGGAGCGCGACGCTTCCATTTTTCGGCGTCGATGCGGCGATCGTGGATGAAGCGGGGAAAGAAGTGGGGGCAAATGTCGGCGGCAAACTAATCATTAGGCGGCCGTGGCCGTCGATGTTGCGTACGATTTACGGCGACAAGGCGCGCTACAAAAAACAATACTGGAGTGAGTTCAAAGGCAGCTACCTCACTGGCGACGGCGCGCGACGCGACAAAGACGGTTATTTCTGGATCGTCGGCCGGATCGACGATGTGCTGAATGTCGCCGGCCATCGCCTTGGCACTTCGGAGATCGAAAGCGCGCTCGTCAGTCACTCGGCGGTGGCGGAAGCGGCGGTGGTCGGACGGCCCGATGAGTTGAAGGGCCAGGGAGTGGTCGCATTTGTCACCTTGAAAGGCGGCGTGCCGGCGACGGATTCGCTCAAACACGAGCTGCGCAACCACGTTGGTCTACACATCGGCGCGATCGCGAAGCCGGATGAGATTCGTTTCGCCGAAGCGCTCCCAAAAACGCGCAGCGGCAAGATCATGCGGCGGCTGTTGAAGGAGGTCGCGAGCGGCCAGAGCATCACCGGCGACACGACGACGCTGGAAGATTTGAGTGTGCTGGCTAATTTAAGCGCGGTGGAAGAATAACGTGAATTTCATTCGCACAGGGCTGCGCGAGATCGGGCTGAAAATTCGCCGCCAGAAAACCCGCATGGCGTTGCGGCACGAGAAACGCGTGCTGCAAAAAAGCGAGATCGGGCTGGGTCGCGAAGGCTGCTCGCAGGCGGTTAACTTTCCAGAAGTGCGCAATGAAATCGTGGCGCTGAAGAAACTGGAACAGGAACAAAAGGAGGTCGCGTTGCGCATCGCGCAGATCGAAGAGGGCATCCAGAAAATCGAAGCGCAGCGCGCCGCGAACACGAAAGAACAAAACGCGGCGCTGGCCAAACTGGAGGAGGAAAAGAAACCAATTCTGCAGCGACGAAATGAAGCCAAAGCGGCATCGGATTTATGTGAGCGCGAGCTGGCGAGTGTCGAGCGCCGGCTGCAGGAGAACGATGCGGCCGATCGCGAGCTGGTGAAGGAGCTGGCTGAGTTACAAGCGAAGGTTCCACCGCCCGAAGATAGCGACGCGAAGTCGGCCGCGCTCAGTACGCGACGGGTGCGCCTGCCGGAGGAGCGCGCGGAGATCATGCGGGCGCGATTGGGCAGCGCGGAAGCATGCCGCACGGCGCGGGAGAAACTGACGCAAGCCGATGCGGAACTTGCGCTGGTGGACAAAAACATTGCACGCGTGCGCGAAGAATTTGAAGCGCGCGATCGGGTGTTAAACGAAAATAGCCGGGCGCAACAGGATGCTTTGAAAGACGCGCGCGGCCATCACGAAACAGTCGAGGAAAAAAAGAATCCGGCTTATCTGAACATCGGGCGCCACCTCGCGTCGCAAGGCATCGCGCCGCCCAATGCGCCGCATTTGCTCGCCGAAGTGCACAAGCATCGCGGCGCGGTAGAACGGCACGTTCAACACACGGGTGAGTTAGCCGTGCTTTCGAGCCAGATCGACAAACAGGAACTGCGCAAATTTTACTTTGCCGTTGTTTCCGTCCTGGTCTTGCTGGCGATCATTCTGCCCCTGGTCTTTCAATCACCGGCGAAACGCGAATGGCTGCCGCACGAGACGGAGGCGATTCTCTCGCTCAACATGGATCAGTTTGAGCGCGATGATTTGCCGAAACGCTGGCGCAAAGATCAGGCGGCCGAATGGCAGGGTGTCTGGGCCGGCTTGAATGGCGGCGCGCAGTTGACGCCGGTGCTCAATTTACCGCGTGATGCCGTGCGTGTTACGCGGGCCATGAGCACGACCAGCGCGGGCTTGGCACGCGAGTTTGTCCTGATCGAAGCGCGCAACGACGTTTCGCGGGTCGTCAGTTCGGTCGAGAAAGATCAGTCGTTTACGAGACATCAGGTGAATGGCCTGCCGATCTGGCAGAGCACCGATCTCGCGCTGGCGCGCGTCGGTCCGAAAACGCTGGCTGTCGGTTCGGCGCCGGAAGTGGAAGAGCTGGTGCGCGTGCGCCTGGGTATCGATCTCGACTTGAAAATTAAAGGTCCACTTTTTGAGCGCTTCCAGGCGCTCGACCAAGGGACTGCGCTGCGAGTCATATCGCGGGATCCACTGAAGTTGACGTCCATTTTTCATCCGCTCTTTGCGCGCGAGTTGCTCGACGCTGCGGAATTACTTGGCTTGTCCCTCACTCTGCAGAATCCGGTGAAGGCGCGTATTTTATTCAAAGTGAAATCGTCGCAAAACGCCGCCAATATCGCGCGGAGCATTCGCGAGGAACCCCAGCGCTGGCTGCGCCTGCCGGGCTCTGATCTGCTGCTCTATGCGCAGGCACCCGAGGTGGAAAACCAAGGGAACGATCTGCAGCTTCGATTTGACGTGCCGGAAAACAGCGCGCGTCTGCTCTTGCAGCGCATCGCTAAGACGGACCTCCCGCAAACCGTGGCCGGAAACTGATCGTTTCTTTTCTCGTCGTGAATCGTCGCTCCTGGTTGATCGTTTCGTTAGGCCTGAGCGCACTGTTATTTTCTGCGTCGGTTTCGTCGGGAGAACCGGCCAGTGCGGCAGCTAGTCAGTTCGTCCGGATTCAAGACATCGATCCAACGATTGTGATCGATCTGCGCTACGCCGGAACGAACAACATGCTCGGGCGTCCGATTTATCCGCCGGGCACCCCCGCGCTGGTGAGGGCAAGTGTTGCGCTGCGGTTGGCGACGGCGCAGAAATATCTCAAACCTTATGGCTACGGGCTGAAAATTTGGGATGCTTATCGTCCGAAAATTGCGCACGCCCAGCTCTGGGAAGCGACCCAAAATAATTCTTACGTCGCCGATCCGAACGACCCATTCGGCTCCATGCACACTCGCG
>JBDUCP010000167.1:0-3463 GCA_040003405.1 Verrucomicrobiota bacterium | reverse complement strand
GCACGGCCGGAAAAAACTGGAGCCGGCGCCAGTGATTTCGTTTTTGAAATACTGACGGCGCGAAGCGCTCAGTTGCCGTGGCAAGCGCACCCGGCGCCGCAGTCGCCAGATTTCGCGACGACCACTTCCATCCCGATTTCCTGCAGTGCCAGTTGCTCGTGAATTAAACCGAGCAGCTCGAGCGCGCGTTCATCCGGCACGGCCAGCGAGTGGAGCTCAATGCGCGCGCGTTTGCCGGCGAGTGCCGGATGCTCCGTGAGCATTTCGCCATCGAGCAGGAATGAAACGTAGGCGTTGAACTTTTCCTGCAATTCGTGCAGCCGCAAATCGGAGCCGTCCCATGGTCGATCCTCCTTCATCACCAGTAACACGTCGCCGGTCTTTTCATCGAGTGCGAAAAGGTCGATCACCGCGGCATTAGCCACGCCCGTCGTTGCGTTCCGATCCTCGGTCGTCATGCAGCAGGAACGTCCAACGTCCAACGTCCAACGTCCAACGTTGAATAAAGCCGCTCAGTCGCACGGTGCCCGACGGCTGGCTTTTTTCTGAATTGAAACGTTGAACGTTGAACGTTGGACGTTGAACGTTTCTTCGTGCTTAAAACCAAACACCTGCTGTGGCTTTTGATGGTGGCCGGTATCAATCAGGCACGCGCACAATTCTCCCCCGCCCTTCTGCAGAACGACAGCTATTGGAGCGACGGCAAAGCGGAGTTCAACATCTACGCTGCCGAGATCGTGCGCTACGGCATCGCGCGACCGTGCGAGGTCCTGCACATCCTCGTGCGTGAACCGTTCGATCCGAAACAGTTTGTCAAACAGGAGGGTCCGGCGCGGCCCGAGACCATTGCCGTTTTGAAGCTGAACCAAATCCTGAACGTGCCCACTGGTCTTTACCTTTATCAGCAGATGCACTCCAGCTTCTGGCGCGTTGATAATGCGCAGCTGCTCAAGTTCTCGCTCACGAGCAACGACAGTTGTGGCAACACCTACAAGCAAGCGCGTCGCGCCGGCGAGCAGTTCACCTATGACTACCAGACGTACTGGGACGGCATGGCGGGTGGAACGGAGAACTTCACGCCGCCCGCGAATGGCTATTTCTACGACGAGTTGCCGTGGCTGGTGAGGACAATCGATTTCTCCAAGCCGAGCACGCCATTCGAGATCCAGCTCGCTGGCTCCACGATCAATTCAAAGAAGGACACGTTCGCTTTTCAGCCGGCGAAAATTTCCTTCACCGCCACCGAGCGGGCGATCGATGTCGCCGTGCTACACGCCGCCGGAACCGACCGCTTCGTGCTGGACCGCGAAGGCCCGCATCTCTTGCGCGAATGGAAGGCGGCGGACGGCAGCCATCTCAAAATGAAGCGTAACCTGAAGGTGGACTATTGGAACTACAACAAGCCTGGCGACCGCGAACGCGCCTTGAATAATCCGATGCTGCGGCTGCCTGACTAACGAGCGCAGCGGCAATACACTCGACACAATCCACCCGGTCATCCCGAGCGAAGTCGAGGGATCCCGTGATGGAAGCTTAAAGGTAGCGCCACGGGATCCCTCGACTTCGCTCGGGATGACGACATGATTACGCTCAATGAAAAGAGCCGCACGCTCCGAAAAGACAGCCCTCACTCTCCTTGGCCGCAGCGAGGCGAAATTGCCGACCTCGCCCAACGAGGCGCAGCTCGAAACCTTTCCCAGCCCGGCGAAACGGCCCTACACCGTCCGGTTCGAAACGGCCGATTTCACCTCGCTTTGCCCGGTCACCGGACAAATGGATTTTGCGCAGATCGTCATCGAGTACGTGCCAGACGCGCTCTGCGTGGAAAGCAAGTCACTCAAATTCTATCTTGCTTCTTTTCGCAACGAGCGCGCCTTCAACGAAGCGGTGACCAATCGCATTCTCGATGATTTCGTGGCGGCTTGTTTGCCTCGGCACGCGGTGGTGACGGCGGAATTCTCGCCGCGCGGCGGGATCGGATTGACCGTGCGGGCCGAGTATCGCGCCCGGCGATGACCCCCACCTTCCGCGAAGCCTTTCTCTTTTGGCTGAAGCTCGGCTTCATCAGCTTCGGCGGCCCTGCCGGCCAGATCGCCATCATGCAATCTGAGCTGGTGGAGAAAAGGCGCTGGATCAGCCAGTCGCGTTTTCTGCACGCGCTCAATTTCTGCATGCTCCTGCCAGGACCGGAGGCGCAACAGCTCGCGATCTACATCGGTTGGTTGTTGCACCGGACCGTGGGCGGGATCGTGGCCGGCGCGCTTTTCGTCCTTCCATCCATGTTCATCCTCTGGGGCCTGAGCGTGGTTTACGCCGCTTACGGCGACGTGCCGTGGATCGCGTCGATCTTTTATGGCTTGAAGCCGGCGGTCATGGCGATCGTCGCGGTGGCCGTGATTCGTATCGGTCGGAAGGCACTGAAGAATTCCGTCATGTGGGCCATCGCGGCGGTTGCCTTCAGCGCGATCTATTTTCTTCATGTCTCGTTTCCGATCATCGTCTTAGGCGCGTTGCTCGCGGGATTTCTCGGCGCTAATTTTTGGAAGGAGAAGTTCATCACTCGATCCGTGCACGGCGGGCAGGTCGAAATCGAATCATCCGAACACACCTGCCCGTCATGGCGCAGATCGCTGCGCGTCGCGGCAGTCTGCCTCGGGCTGTGGTGGTTGCCGATTCTGCTCGTGGGCGCGTGGCAGGGCTGGAGATCGACCCTATTTCAAGAAGGTCTCTTCTTCAGCAAAGCCGCCGTCGTCACTTTCGGCGGCGCGTATGCGGTTCTGCCGTATGTCGCGCAGCAGGCACTCGACACCTACGGCTGGCTGCAGACGGGCCAGATGATGGACGGGCTGGGATTAGCCGAGACGACACCCGGACCGCTCATCATGGTCTTGCAGTTCGTCGGCTTCATGGGCGGATGGAATCAACCGGGCGCACTCCCGCGGCTGCTCGCCGCCACCCTCGGCGCCCTCATCACCACTTGGGCCACCTTCGTTCCCTGTTTCCTTTGGATCTTTCTCGGTGCGCCGCACCTCGAACAACTGCGCGGAAACGAAAAGCTGACGGCCGCGCTCTCAGCGGTGACTGCGGCGGTCGTCGGCGTCATCTTAAATCTCGCCATCTGGTTTGGCTTGCACGCTGTGTTTCCAAAAGGCGACGGAGTGGATTGGTTCGTGGTGGTCGCGAGTGCCGTCGCCTTTCTCGGAATGCTGCGGTGGAAATGGGGTGTGGTGCCGGTGATTATCGGCAGCGGCCTCGTGGGACTGATCTATCGGATGGCGTTTTGACCGCGTCGGCCGGGGCGGGTCGATTGACTTGATTCTGTTTGATTTTAGTTTGGCAGCCCGCGCGCGTGTGCGTGGCACCCCGTGAAAAACGTCCTTTTCGTCTGTACCGGCAACATCTGCCGGAGCCCGATTGCCGAGGGTCTTTTTCGCCATTTGCTGGGCAATCGCAAGGACATCAC
>JBDUCP010000033.1:0-11719 GCA_040003405.1 Verrucomicrobiota bacterium | reverse complement strand
TGGCGGAGTCGTGCGGAAAATTCGCCGCGGCCATGCAACACGCCGCTGCTCTCGAGATGCTTGAGCACCAGCGGCAAGGTGACATCGCGGGCGCACAATCGTGGCGCGCGATCATTGCCCTGCCGAAACACGCGAACTCAGTCGAGGGCGCGCTCGCTCTCCAACGCCTCGGAAGCAACAAACTCCATCAGGACGCCATGAGCGCTCTGCTCGCGCGCGAATACATCGCGTGGCAGGCCACTCGAGTCCGGGAGCGACTCGACGGCCTCAAGCGCGCCGCCATCTCCGGCCGGGCCAACGCGGAATTGGTCGTCGCGCGAATTGCCGAGATCTCGACGCTGGCAAATTTCCCCGCGGACCTTTGCGCGCTGGCGCAGGTCCCTGCGACGAGGGGGCAGGCTTTGACCGAATCGCAGCCGCTGGTCACGTTGGCGACGAAGCCGGATTGGCCGGCCTTCCTGCAAAAATTTGGCGAATGGCAGACGCGACTGGAATCCGAGCTGCCGAATCTTCTCACGCAGCAAGAGATCGATCGGCACGGCCGGCTCCTGGTGAAACTGGTGCGCCTCGTGCCGAAGGAATATCACAACGGCGTACGCGATGGGCAGGTAGTCGTGCCGCTCGAATATCGCGAAGCGAAGGATTTCATCGTGCAGGCGCAGCAGCTCGTGAGCGAACTCAGCGGCGCGTGGCGGCAGTCTAAGGCCAGCGCTTTCGAGAAATATTCCACGGCTTTGATTGCGAAGATGGAGGCAACCGAACGCCTTATCCTGGCCAAAGCGGATCCGACGGAAGTCGAGCGCGCCGCGAAAGAAATCGAGAACATTCTCGTAGGCCGATTTGGATTGAGCGTCCAGCGCGCGGGCTCGGGCAAAGGCGTGGTGGAAGAAATCGCTCTTGAAGTCCGGACCGGGTTGAAGAATTCTCTGGCGGCTGCGCAGGCGGGCCGATGGAGCGAAGCGGAATCGCTGCGCGTGGACGCCTACACGACGTTCGATACCGAGCTGGAAAAACGGGTCCTGCCGCGCGATCCGGAACTGGGTCTGCGCGCCGAACGCAGCTTCCTCGATGGCGAAGATCACGCGCCCGGGATTAAGGCGCTTTTCGATCAACGCAAAAAAGGACCGGAGCTCGAAGCCGCCTTTGCCCGCACGCTGACGGCGGTGGATCAGTGCGTCGCACTGCTAAAAGTGAACCTCTCACCGGCCACGGTGATCTACACCGTTCTCTCGATTTCGGCCCGGGAAGGATTGGAAGCGGTGGTCGTTCTCGCCGCGCTTCTTGCCGGAATGCGCGGAGCGGAGCAGCGCCACACGCGGCGGCGCATCGTCACCGGCGCCTGGCTCGCGCTCGCAGCCACCGCCCTTACCTTTTGGATTTCGCGCACGATCATTCAATCGCTCAGCCGTTACGGAGAAAAGCTCGAGTCCGTCATCTCGGTCCTCGCCGTCCTCGTTCTCCTCATGGTGACCAACTGGGTTTTCCACAAAGTTTATTGGGTCGGCTGGAACGCGAAGTTGCGGAAGCTGAGCAAAACTGGCGAGCCCGGCGTCGAGTCCGGGTTGGAATGGTTGTCGCTCGTGATGGTCGGATTTCTCACGATTTATCGTGAGGGATTTGAGACCACGCTGTTCCTGCAATCGCTCATTCTCGAGAGCGGAATGAAGTGGGTGCTGATCGGCATCGCGTGTGGCGCGGTCATGGTCGCCGGCGCAGGCGTGCTCATTTTTGTGATCGGCGCGCGGTTGCCCTACCGAAAACTGCTCGTCTTTACCGGCTTCCTGGTGGTGACGATTCTAGTCACATTCCTCGGCTCGACGGTCCGCCTGTTCCAAACGGTCGGCTGGCTGCCGATCCATCCGATCCCCGGAATGCATGTGCCGACCTGGGCGGGCTTCTGGCTGGGATTTTATCCCTCGGTGGAAGGCATCGTCATTCCGCTTCTCGGGTTGGTGTACGTAATCGGCGCGTGGCTGTTTGTGAAAGTGCAAGCGGCTCGCCGCGGGGCGCGCGCCATGGCCGCGGCGCGCGAGACCGAATCATTTGCGGCGCATCCCGCGCTGGCGAGACGACGGCCATGAAGCTTTTCTTTTTAATCCTGACCGCCACTGTTCTGTCCGCGACCCAAACCTTCGCGGGCGCGCGGCGCTTTACCTACGTTTATGAAGTTACCACATCACCGCCGGGCGATGTTGAAATCGAAAATTGGGTGACGTGGAAAGCGCGACAGCCTAACGAACACAGTTTCCGCGAAGTTGATTTTCGGCATGAGCTCGAATTCGGCATCACCGACAGATTGCAAATGGCGCTTTATCTGGCGGACTGGAATTATCAGCGCGGATTTTCCTACACCGGTTCCGCGCTGGAGATAATTTACAATTTTACTAACCCGGTAGCCGATCCGTTAGGCTTTTCCATCTACGAAGAAATCCAGATCGGCAATCGGCGGGTGGCATCGGAATCGAAGCTTCTCGCGCAGAAAAATTTTGGGCGCTGGGTCGCCGCCTACAACCTTACCCTCGAAACAGAATGGGAAGGCCAAGACCTGGCCGAACGCAACGGCGAATGGCAGCAGTCATTAGGTGTGAGTTACGAAATTACGCCGCGCCTTCTCTTCGGCATCGAATGTCTGCACGAAATGGCTTTTCCGGATTGGGCGAAAGCGGAGCGGGGTAAATTTTTCGCAGGCCCGAATGTCTCGGTTCGTTCCGGAAAATATTGGGCGACGCTGACCGCGCTCGCCCAAGTGACGCGCGCGGGCGACGAACCGGATTTTCAACTGCGCACCATCTTCGGTTTCTCATTTTGAAAACGAATGTTTTTCTTTTCCTCCACCTCTTCTTTCTGCTTTCCGGCTGCGAATCAATAAGCACGAGCGCCCCACCGCTCACGGCGCAACTTGTTCGGGCCGGAGCCAGCGAACATGCCGACGCGCGTGTCTTGCAAGAAGGCCGAACGCTCTTTCTTAATCGCTGCATTCAATGTCACGCCCTGCCGGCGATCCAAAAATACAGTGCGGAACGTGTACGGGGAATTCTCAGAACAATGTCGGGCCGGGCAAACTTGAGCGGGCCCCAGCACGACGCGGTGCTGAAGTATCTGCTCGCCGTGCGCTCGCTCTAGGTTTTTCCCGCGGAATCAGCAATCATTTCCGATGAAACCGCGATGCTGCATTGCACCAACCGCGGAAAAGAACAATAACGGCAAGCGCTAACGGCGTTTTAGGATCCAACAATTCCAGTTGAAGCGCGCCGCTTCTCTTTGACTATAGGCGATGCGTTCCTGTTTTCGGCTTGTCTTCGTCATCATCGCCATCGCTCCCCTCGCCCATGCGGCAGACCCATCGCCGAAGCCGGCGGCAGCAATCGATCAAAAACTCTTCGGCGGAATGCAATGGCGGCAGATCGGTCCGTTTCGCGGCGGACGGGCGCTGGCGATCGAAGGAATTTCTGGCGAACCAAACACTTATTACTTTGGCGCGGTCGCGGGAGGCGTTTGGAAAACAACCGACGGCGGCGCGAACTGGACGCCGCTGTTTGATAAGCAATCGATCTCGTCCATCGGCGCGATCGCGGTGGCGCCTTCCGATCACAATGTGATCTACGTGGGCACAGGCGAATGCGCGCCGCGCGGCAATATCACTTTTGGTAACGGCATCTATAAATCGATCGATGCGGGCAAGACGTGGAAAAATATCGGCCTGCCCGATTCGCGTCAGATCGGCGCGCTCATCGTGCATCCGCAGAATCCCGACATTGTGCTGGTGGCGGCGTTTGGCCACGCCTTCGGGCCGAACCAGGAGCGCGGAATTTTTCGCACCAGCGATGGCGGCAAGACGTGGTCGAAGGTTCTCTACAAAGATGAGAACACTGGCGGCATCGATGTTGTGTTCGATCCGCACAATCCGAATGTGGTGTTTGCCGCGCTCTGGCAGGCTCGCCGGCAGCCGTGGAATTTTTCGAGCGGCGGGCCGGGGAGCGGTTTGTATCGTTCGGAAGATAACGGCATGAGCTGGAAGCCGGTGACGGGAAATGGATTGCCCGATGGAATTCTCGGTCGCATCGGCATCAGCATTTCGGGCGCGGAGGCGAATCGCATTTACGTGATCGTCGAAGCAAAGGAGGGCGGCATTTTTCGTTCGGAAGATGGCGGAGAGAAATGGACGAAGGTGAATGACGACGGCCGCTTCCGTCAGCGTGCCTGGTATTTCAGCAAAATCTACGCGGACCCGAAATCGCCAGACACGGTTTATGTGTTGAACACGGGCGCGTTCAAATCGGTTGATGGCGGCAAGACCTTCAACCTGCTGCCGGCCCGGCACGGCGATCATCACGGGCTCTGGATCGATCCGAAGAATCCCGAGCGCATCGGCAACGCGAATGATGGCGGAGCGAGCATTTCGAATGACGGAGGCAAGTCCTGGACGACGCAGAATAATCAGCCGACGGCGCAGTTCTACCACGTGTCGGTTGATAATGCGTTTCCGTATCACATCTACGGGGCGCAGCAGGACAACTCGAATGTCGGCATCGCCAGCCGCAGCGACTCGGGCGTAATCGGGCGCGAAGATTGGTTCATCGCGGGCGGCGGCGAGTGCGGCTTTGTCCTGCCTGATCCGCGCGATTGGCGCATCATCTACTCAAACAATGAAGGCTACGTCACGCGCTACGATAAAACGCGTGAGCAATATCAGGACGTAAGCGTGTGGCCGGTCGATAACTCCGGGCACGGCGCGGTCGATTTGAAACATCGCTTCCAATGGATTTCGCCGATTTTTCTTTCGCCGCACAATCCGGACGTGATCTACACCGCGGCCGAATGCGTGTTTCGCTCAACCGATCACGGCCAGACGTGGGGGCAGATCAGCCAGGATTTGACGCGCAACGATAAAACGAAACAGCAACCGAGCGGCGGTCCGATCCAACTCGACATCACGTCGGTGGAATATTACGACACGATTTTCGCGCTGGCGGAATCGCCGAAGCAAAAGGGATTGCTCTGGGCCGGGACGGACGACGGTCGCGTGCACGTGAGCACCGATGAGGGCGGGCATTGGGGAGACGTCTCGCCGAAGATGCCGGAGTGGAGCACGGTCGACCTGATTGAGCCTTCGCCGCACGATGCGAACGCTGCCTACGTCGCGGTCGATCGCCACAAGCTCGACGACATCAAACCTTACATTTACAAAACAGCCGACACCGGCAAAACGTGGACGGCGATCACGAACGGGATTCCAGAAGGCGCGTACGTGCACGCGGTGCGCGAGGATCCGAAAAAGCGGGGAATGCTTTTCGCCGGCACGGAGCTTGGCGTGTTTACGTCGTTCGATGACGGCGCGCATTGGCAGCCGTTGCAGCTCAATCTGCCGGTCTCGCCGGTGCACGATCTGGTGGTGAAAGATGACGATCTCGTGGTCGCGACGCATGGGCGCGCCTTCTGGGTGCTGGATAATGTGACGCCGCTGCGCCAGGCGAAACCGGAGATGGCGGGCGCAGATTTCGCTCTTTATCAGCCGCAGACTGCGCTGCTCTTAAATTATCCGACGGAGTTCGACAAACGTCAGCCGGTCGGCGAAAACCCGCCGGCGGGCGCGATGATTGATTACTATTTCAAGAGCGCGCCGAAGGACGAAGTAACGCTCGATATTCTGGACGCGAGCGGCAAACTTGTCAGGCATTTGTCGAGCAAGGAGAAAAAGGAAAGCGATCAACCGCCAGAATGGCCGGATCGGGTTGAGACGCCGAAAACAATTCCCGCGGCGGAAGGGATGAACCGTTTCGCGTGGGACCTGCGCTACGACGATCCGGAACAAACGCCGGGCGCATTTTACAGCGGGGACGGGCCGCGCGGACCGAAAGCGTTGCCGGGCGATTATCAAGTGAAGCTGACCGTCGCAGGCAAGACACAAACGGCGCCGCTGAAGCTAACGATGGATCCGCGCATCCAACCCGTGGAAGGCGCGGTCCAGAAACAATTCGAGCTAGCCATGCAGGTGCGTGAGCGCATTTCGCAATTGCACAGGGCGATCAACGAAATCCGCGATGTGAAATCGCAGATCAAGGCGTTACACACCAAGTTCGGCGAAGATCAAAAAGTGAAGCCCGTGCTGGAGGCGGCGGACGATCTGAGCAAGAAAATGTCGGCGGTCGAGGAAGAGTTGATTCAGGTGAACATGAAAAGCTCGGAGGGCAATCTCGTCTTTCCGAACAAACTAAACGAGCGCTTCGATACCTTTAGTCACGTAATCGATGGCGCAAATGCCGCGCCTACGCAGCCGCAGGTGGAGGTGTTTAAAATGCTGAACGACCAACTGGCAGAGCAAACCACGAAATGGACGCAAATGAAAACGGACGAAGTGCCGAAGATCGGCGCGATGATCAAGCAGCTCGATCTGCCGGCGTTATCGATCGGCGAAAAACGCGATGCGGCGAAGTAACGCTACGTTTTATCCACGTATTTGCCCGGCCCGATGAAGGCGAGGCAAACCGCGATGAAGAAGGCCGTCTTGCTCGCCGCCGGCCGCGGCACCCGTATGGGCGACCTAACGAATGCTTTGCCCAAACCGATGCTGCTCGTGCGCGGGAAACCGGTGCTGCAGCACATCGTGGAAGGGTTGTGCGGCGCGGGCGTGATGGATTTCCTAATCGTCGTCGGATGGCGCGCCGAAGTGGTGCGCAATTATTTCGGCGACGGCGCAATGTTCGGCGCGGTGATCAAGTACGCGACGCAAACCGTGCAGGACGGCACCGGCCGGGTGATCGGGCTCGCCCGCGAATTCGTGGGAGGCGATTCCTTCGTCTTGAGTTACGGCGACATCCTGCTCGCGGCCGACAATTATGGACGGGTAATCGCTGCGCTAGCGGGCGCGGAAGCGGTCGTCAGCGTGAAGCACAGTGCAGACGTAAGCAAAGGGGGCGCGGTTTTTGTGAATGAAAACTTCGAGTTGGTTGACTTGCGCGAAAAGCCAACGAGCGGGGAACCGACCAGTCCCTGGTACAACGCCGGCGTTTACGTCTTTCGCCCCAGCATTTTTGAATACACGGCTCAGTTAGAACCATCGCCCCGCGGCGAATACGAACTTACAGACGCGATTCGCAACCTCGCCCTCGATGGCAAAAAAGTTCAGGTGCTCGAATTGTCGGGCGAATGGGCGGATGTGCGTGATCCGGAAATTCTCGCCCGCTTGAATCGCTCAGGGGACTAAGAGCCTCCGGCTTGAGTTCACGGTCGCCCAGTCTTGGAGTAAACGATCGCCTGTCTGATCGTCTCAGACCGCTTCACGAGCGATTTCAGCGGACTTCGTCGGCTTCAGTTTCTTCGCCGATTTCTTCTTCAATCTCGCGTTGCCAGGTTTTCGAGACCCAGGGCCGAAACAAACCGTAGAGTAAATAGAGCAAAAACAAAACAGCCGGCATCCATTCGTAATTCAGAACGGTGAAGAGAAGCACGACCGCGATGATGAGAAAGCGCGGTAAGGAACGCTTTGTTCGCCAGGTGATTGCCTTGAAACTCGGGTAGCTCAACCGGCTGAACATCATGGCCGACAGAAAGAGCATCAACGGCGGGAGGATCCATTTGAAACGGCCAATTTGATGATCGCGTTCTCCGAACCACCAAAGCATGAAGAGCGTGATGGAGGCAATAAGCCCCGCCGCGGCCGTGATCGGGAACCCCATGAACTCTTTCGTGTTGGTGGCGATGCCAGCGGCGGCAGCGGTATTGAAACGTGCGAGCCTCAACGCGCCGCAGAGCAAATACACGAACGCGACGACCCAGCCGACGCGCGGAAAATCGAGAAGCACGATTCGATAAACCATCAGCGCCGGCGCGAGGCCGAAGGAAACCACGTCCGCGAGCGAATCGAATTCGCGTCCGAATGCGCTGTCATGACCACCGAGGCGCGCCAGGCGTCCATCGAGCACATCAAAAATACAGGCGCCAAGAATGAACCAGACGGCGATGTGAAAAAGCCCGGCGGCGGCGTCAGCATCCGATGCTTGTAGGAGCGCGCCCTGCGCAATTTTTAGGATCGCGGCGAAGCCGCAGAAGAGATTTCCCGCCGTCATCAAGTTCGGCAGCAGATAAATCTTCTGGTTGCTGTCGTTCATTTTCGAGGAAGGCGCGCGATGATGGTCAGGCCGCCGGTAACTCGATCCCCCACTTTCACCAGCACGGCGGCGTCGAGCGGCAAATATACTTCCGTTCGCGAGCCGAAGCGAATCATCCCGAAACGTTCACCTTTCTGAAGTTCGTCGCCCACTTTCGACCAGCCGACAATGCGGCGAGCAATCATGCCAGTCAGTTGGCGCACAACAAAGATTCCGCGCGAATTCTGAAAGGCCCAGGTCATCGCGCGATTTTTGGTTGTGCAATCGGCATGGCGCGCATCGAGGCAGAGGCCGGCGTGAGCTTGGCGGTAAATGATTTTTCCCTCCACCGGGGCGCGATTTGTGTGCACGTCAAAGACAGAGAGAAATATTCCGACGCGCTTTTGGCGCGCATGGAGAACTTCGAGTTCTTCGATCTCAACGATGTCCGCAATTTTCCCGTCGGCCGCGGCAAGAACCGCATCGGCATCGTTAGGCGGAACTCTTTCCGGATCACGAAAAAATGAAATCGTGTAAACGATGAGCAGCAAAATCGGCAGCAGAAGCCAGAGCGAAAAAAACGCGCTGCCGAGCGCAAGCAGGGTGAGAAGCGCCAATATCCAGCGTGCTTCGTAGAGGGTCTGAAATCGCATAAAGCGCGGGCCAGTTTGGAGGCCGTGGGAGCGGCGGTCAAGTTCGCGTGTTTAACGAGATTTGCGCCGATAATCGTGAGCACAAGATACTGCGCTTGGCATCCTGCCCTCCACTATTGGTAGCGTTGGCTGCATGTTTTTCTTTTGAGATAATAGTTGTTACAGGTCCCCCGTTCGCCTATGTTTTTCCACTGTCGTTCGACAGTTGTTTATGCTCCAGGATCAAGACGAAATTTCTCTCGGAAAATCCGCACGTGACGCTGCCACCGGCATTGCCCAAAGCCAGAAATACGACGCCGCGCAGATCGATAAACTCGAAGGGCTGGAAGCCGTGCGGAAGCGCCCCGGAATGTATATCGGCGATCCCGATGAGCGCGGGTTGCACCACTGCGTTTTTGAAGTGCTGGACAATTCCATCGACGAACATCTCGCCGGTTATTGCAGCAAAATTGAAGTCACGGTGCACGTCGATGGCTCGGTTTCGATCCGCGATAACGGCCGCGGCATTCCGGTCGATGAGCATCCGAAATTCAAGATGCCGGCGGTCGAGCTGGTGCTGACTAATCTGCACGCCGGCGGAAAGTTCGGCCAGGGCGCCTACAAATACTCCGGTGGCTTGCACGGCGTCGGCGCGAAGTGCGTCAACGCGCTTTCCGATTGGTTCAAAGTGGAAGTCTCGCGCGACGGCAAGGTTTATCACATGGGCTTCGAACGCGGCAAGACGACGCAGAAGCTGGAAGTCATCGGCGAACTGAAGAATAAAAAAACAACCGGCACGCTGATCACATTCTTTCCCGACCCGACGATCTTCACGATCACGACGGAGTTCAAGTTTGAGCGCTTGGCCTCACGCCTGCGGGAGCTGGCGTTTCTCAATCCCGGACTTGAAATCACGCTCTCGGATGAACGCGGCGAAGCGCAGAAAAAAGAGACGTTCCTCTACAAGCATGGGATTGAGGAATTCGTTAGGCAATTGGGCGCGAACAAAACCGTCATCCATCCAAAGCCAGTTATTCTTTCGCGGCAGCGGGATGAGGTTTTTGTCGATGTGGTGATGCAGTATAACGACAGCTACAACGATCAGATTCTGTGCTTCGCCAATTCGATTCCGAATACGGACGGCGGGACGCATTTGACCGGGTTCCGTAGCGCGCTGACGAAGGCTGTGAACCAGTACGCGAAGGCGAACACCTTGATCAAAGACAAGGACCCCGCGATCTCGGGCGATGACGTGCGCGAGGGACTGACGTGCGTGCTCAGCATCAAATTGCCAAACCCGCGCTTCGAGTCGCAAACCAAGGTCAAGCTCGTGAACACCGAGATCGACGGCATCGTGAACTCGGTCGTTTACGAGGGGCTAATGACTTTCTTCGACCAGAATCCGCCGATCGCGAAACGGATTTTCGAGAAGGTGCTGACGGCGGCCCGCGCTCGGGAAGCGGCACGCAAGGCGCGCGAGACGATTCGCAAAGGCGCGCTTACGGGCGGCGGTTTGCCGGGCAAGCTGGCGGATTGTTCAGAGCGCGATCCGGACCTCACGGAGCTTTACATTGTGGAGGGTGATTCGGCCGGCGGGTCGGCCAAGCAGGGCCGCGACCGGCGTTATCAGGCGATCCTGCCGATCCGCGGCAAGTTGATCAACGTGGAGAAAGCGCGGCTCGATCAGGCACTCAAGAATACGGAAATTCAGTCGATGATCACCGCGATCGGCACTGGCATCGGAAAGCCGAAGGAAGAAGGCAGCGGCACGGCGAGCAAGTTGGACGAGGGAACGTTTGACATCAAAAAACTGCGCTACGGTCGCATTATCATCATGACCGATGCAGACGTGGACGGTTCGCACATCCGCGTCCTGCTGCTCACTTTTTTCTATCGGCAGATGACGGAGCTGGTGCGGGCCGGTAAAATCTACATCGCGCAGCCGCCGCTCTATCAGATCAAGCGCAAGAAGCGCGAGGAATATGTGGACGACGACATCCAACTCAATCGCATCTTGATCTCGTTAGGCGCGGAAGACGTGCGGCTGAAGAATTTGGCCGATGGCAAGGAGTTGAGCGCGGCGCAACTAAAGGATGTCCTCGAGTCGCTCGAAAAGCTGGCCAAACTGAGCGATTCCGTCCGGAGGCACGGTGGAGACTTTGAAACGTTTCTGACGGAGCGCGATCCGAAAACCGGCAAGCTCCCGGCGTATTTGGTAAAGATCCGCGACGGCAACGAGGAGTCAGTGCGCTATTTTCATGATGAGCGCGAAATCCGCACTTTCCATGAGGCAAACCTCGACCTCAACCTTCTCGAAGTGGAGAACGACCAGGAACTTCTCCCGCTGGCCACCACTCCCGTGGCATTGAAGCCAGGAACCGCGCGCCGGCGGGCGAAGAAGGTGGAGTTGCATGAAGCGACGACCATTCAAAAGCTGATCGGAGAACTGGCGCGGCGCGGTCTAAAAGTGGATCATTACGCCGCGAGCGATAAGCCGATATTCGAGTTGATCGAAGGCGAGGGCGAAAAGGCAGTCGCGCATCCTCTTTTTTCCATCCCAGAAATTCATCAAAAGATCGTAGAGATCGGCCGGCGCGGCGTACAGATCAAACGCTTCAAAGGCTTGGGTGAAATGAACGCGAAAGAGTTGTTCAACACCACGATGGATCCGAACAAGCGCAAGCTGCTCAAGGTAGATCTGACGGAGGACAACTCTGTCGAGGCCGATCAAATGTTCACTCGCCTGATGGGAGATGTCGTCGAGCCGCGGCGGCAGTACATTGAAGACAATGCGCTGAATGTGCGGAACCTCGACGTGTAAAAACACAGATCGCAACGCGCTGCTTCGATCAATCTCTGAAAACTCTCCGTGTATAACCCGAACGAAAAGATAGAACCGATCAACATCTCGGAAGAAGTGTCGAGGTCGTTCCTCGATTACTCGATGTCGGTCATCATCTCGCGCGCGCTGCCGGATGCGCGCGATGGATTGAAGCCCTC
>JBDUCP010000032.1:0-11721 GCA_040003405.1 Verrucomicrobiota bacterium | reverse complement strand
TAACCGAAGACCGGCTTGAGCTTGCGCACGATCTCGCCATCGAGCGCGACGTTCATGCGAAAAACACCGTGGGTCGAGGGATGCTGCGGCCCCATCGAGACCTCCATCAACTCGCCCTCGAGCCGCGAAGTCATGCGCGGCGGCGCGGCTTCCAACTCTTGAAATCCGACAGTCATGGCTGAGCGGTGATATTTTCCGCGCCATCCAACGCTGGTCGTGCACCGTAACGCGGTTTCGCTTTCTCCAGCACTTCATCGTGGGGCGTCGGCTCGTATTCGTAATCGTCGGGCTCCACGTAATCTTTTCGCATCGGGAAATCCTCGAACTCGTCCCACATCAAAATGCGGCGCAGATCCGGATGACCAACGAAATGAATGCCGTAGAGATCGAAAATTTCGCGCTCTTGAAATTCGGCACTGCGCCAAATCGAAGTGAGTGACGGCAGTCGCGCGCCCTCGGCCCGATTGGCCGTTCGCATGCGAATCACGACCGGCCCGTGCTTCTGCGTCATCGAGTAAAGGTGATAGACCGCTTCAAGGTAACCGGGGAAAACTTCTTCCTGCGTTTCTTCCACTTCCTTTTCCTCTCCCTCGACGATCTTCTTCACCTTCACTTTCTTCGACACCTTGCGATCGAGCCAATCGACCCCCGTCACGTTCGAGCAGAAATCGAATCGCAACGCCGCATCGTCGCGCAGAAATTTTGCGACCACAGGTGCATGCTCATGATGGAGCAAAAGCGACGGCTGGTTTGCGGGACCGGGATTCGCAATAATTTCAATGCGCGCACCAGGGACGGCGGCTTCAGCGCGCGCTTTGATTTCGGCGAGCGATTCCACAATTAGACACGCTCGATCTGCGGAGGATGAAAGAGATCCGGATTTGCCGGCGGCTCCAAATCATGCGCGCCAAAAGCCGGCACGGGAAACTCGCTCGGCTGCGCGCGATCAAGGTGACGCGCCTTGTCGATGCCGGTTAATTTTTGTTCGCCGATCTTGCGCTGCAATTCCATGAACGCGTGCAGCAGCGCTTCGGGCCGCGGCGGACAGCCGGGAATGTAAACATCCACGGGAATGTAACGATCGATTCCCTTGAGCACGTTATAGCCTTGCTTAAATGGTCCGCCCGAAATGGCGCATGCGCCCATCGAGATCACATACTTCGGGTCGGGCATCTGGTTGTAGAGGCGCACGATTTGCGGGGCCATTTTTTTAGTGACGGTGCCGGCGACAATCATCAAATCAGCCTGCCGCGGCGAGGGCCGGAAAACTTCTCCGCCGAAGCGCGCGATGTCGTAGCGCGACGCCGCCGTCGCGATCATCTCGATCGCGCAACAGGCGAGACCGAATTGCAACGGCCAAATCGAGTTCTTCCGTCCCCAATTGTAAAGCTCCTGCATCGAGCTGACCCAGACGCCCTGGCGTTGTAGGTCCTGACGCAACGTCTCGTCGATCGGTTCGGTCATTTCGCCCAATTTAGACAGCCTTTACCCCAAGCCCAAACCAGACCTTCGAGCAGCAACAACAGAAACACGAGCACCGCGACAAAGGCGCCGACGGGCAGACTCGTGAAAGCGACGGCGAACGGGACGAGAAAAATGGCTTCAACATCGAAGATTAAGAAAATGATCGCGTACAAATAATACTGCGAACGGAATTGAATCTGCGCATCGCCGATCGATTCCATCCCGCATTCATAAGTCGCGTTTTTTTCCATGCCCGGTTTCGGCGGCTGAAAAAATCGCCGCCACAGCCAGGCCAAGCCAAGCGGCATCAATGGAAATACCACCGCGACCGCACTAAAAATGACGATGAAAAAATAGGGATTGGGGTTCATGCAGTTGCAGTCAACTCATACGTGACGACTGAGTTTGCTAAAAAGATCCCGCTTCGGCAAGAGCGCGAATTTCATGTCGGCATATTTTTCACGCCTTCAGCCTTGCTTAACCGACCGGTGATCGCTTTCCTTCCCCGCAGGTGAGCGAATCTCTCGATCAGATATTCATCCAACTAAAGTATTGGCTGCTGTCGTTTCTGGCCGGTGCACCGGATGGGGTGATGCAAATCGCGTCGAGTCTGCTCAACATCGCCGCGTTGCTTGGTGTTTTTCTTTCACTCTTTGCCGGCATGTCGGTGCTCGAGCGAAAAATTCTCGGCCGCATGCAGAACCGCTACGGACCAAATCGCGTTGGCCCGTTCGGTTTGCTGCAACCGCTGGCCGACGGCATCAAGATGTTGATCAAGGAAGACATTGTGCCCGTGCGGGCGGACAAGATCGTGCATTTCCTCGCTCCCATTTTGATTGCGGCGACAGCGATCCTCGCGCTCGGCGTGATTCCGTATGGCCGGAACATGACGCCGTTTTCCATCGATGGCGGGATACTCTTTTTTTTCGCGGTAGGCTCAACCACCGAGCTCGGCGTTTTCATGGCCGGCTGGGGCAGCAACAATAAATTTTCCATGCTCGGCGCCATGCGCGCGATCGCACAAATGGTCAGCTATGAGCTGCCGCTTTTTCTGACCACGCTTCCGGTCATAATGGTGGTGGGATCACTCCGACCCGATGCCATTGTGGCGGCGCAAGGCGGCTACTCGTTAGGCTGCCTGCCGCATTGGTTCATCACCACGCCGTGGGGCGCAGCCGCGTTTCTTTTGTTTTTCATTTCCGGTCTGGTCGAGTCGAACCGCACTCCATTCGACGTCCCGGAAGGCGAATCGGAAATCGTGGCCGGACACATGACAGAATATTCCGGATTCAAATACGCCACCTTTTTCCAAGCCGAGTATTTCGGGATGTTTGCGATCAGCGGTTTGGCGGTGACGCTGTTTCTCGGCGGCTGGCACGCCCCGATTAGCGCTCTGCAAATCATTCCATCGTACGTTTGGTTCTTCGCGAAGCTGTCGATCCTTCTCTTTGTCTTCATTTGGATTCGCGGAACGCTGCCGCGCATGCGAGTCGATCAGGTAATGAACTTCGCTTGGAAATTCATGCTCCCAATGGCGTTCACGTGTCTCATTTCTGCGGCCGTCTGGCATTATCAAGGACGGCACCTCGCCGGCTGGCTTTGGTCGTTAGGCATCATCGGCGTTGTTTATCTTGCGCTCTCGATCTCGCTCGACACCCGAAAGAAATTTGCGCCGCGCACCTATCGTTTCGCCGAATGAACAGCAGCGCCTTTATCGTCATCAGCGTGATGACGCTCGCCGCTGCCCTGGCCGCGGCGATATTGCCCAAACTCGTTCACGCCGCGCTCGCTTTCGCTTTCGCGGCCGTCGGCGTAGCGGCGTTTTATTTCTTGTTGGGCGCGGAGTTCGTCGGCCTTGTCCAGGTGTTCGTTTACGTCGGCGCCGTTGCGGTCTTGATCGTCTTCACGATTTTGCTGACGCGACGCGATCCGGAAAAAAATCCCCGGTTTCACTGGAGTGGCGCGGTTATCGCGAGCGCGGTGTTCGCCGGATTACTCTGGGCCATCATCAAAACGCCATCGGTCGATACAACTCCTCTGCCCATTGACCCGCTCACGGTCAAGCGCATCGGCGAAATCCTGATGACCGACTACGTCTGGCCACTGCAATGCATCGGGCTCGTCCTGACGGTGGCGTTACTCGGCGCGCTCATCATCGCGATGGAGGAAAAGCAATGACGCTGACATTGTCGATCGTTCTCGCCGTATCCGCGGCGCTTTTCTCAATCGGACTGCTCGCGGCACTGAGCCGGCGTCACGCAATTTTCATCCTCATCGGCATCGAGATGATGCTCGCGGCGGCCAATATTAATTTCGTCGCTTTCTGGCGCTTCAATCCGCAACCGCAGGAACCGACGGGCATAATGGTCGCGATTTTCGCCATCGCCATCGCGGCCGCTGAAGCGACTGTGGGCCTGGCGCTTGTCATCGCCATTTATCGCCACTACGGCACGACCAACGTCGATCAGCTCGATCAACTTAAAGGATGAACTCCTGGATCGTCCTTCATCTCTGGCTGATTCCGGCCATCCCGCTGTTGGCTTCACTCGTCATCCTTGGCCTAACGAACTCGCGCCGCCCTATGGCCGCGGCGGTGGCGATTGGCGGTCAAGGGGCAACGCTCGCGTTATCTCTCCTCGCATTTTCCGCCACACTGCACGCGACCGGCTTTCGTGCGTTCCACAATTTCACCTGGTTCACTTTTGGCGAACAAGCGCTGCGCATCGGCTGGATGCTCGATCCATTGACCGCCGCCATGGTCGTCATGATCACGTTTGTCTCACTCTGCATTTTTGTTTTCAGCGTCGGTTACATGGCGACCGACAAAAATTTTTCCCGCTTCTTCACCTATCTCTCGTTTTTTACCGCGGCCATGCTCGGCGTGGTTATCGCGAACAGCCTGCTGCTGCTTTTCGTCTGCTGGGAATTGGTGGGTCTCGCTTCGTATCTGCTCATCGGTTTTTGGATCGAACGACCCAGCGCGGCCGCCGCGGCGAAGAAGGCGTTCATTACTACGCGCATCGGCGACATTGGATTTTTTCTCGGCTTGCTCTGGCTTTACCACAGCAGCGGCACGCTTTTATTTTTTGATGACGGACGCGGCTGCCTGGAGAGCGGCGGCCTCGTCCTGATCGGCGCGAGCGCTACCGCCATCGCGCTGCTGATTTTCTGCGGCGCGGCCGGCAAGTCGGGACAATTCCCGCTGCACGTCTGGCTGCCCGATGCGATGGAAGGCCCCACGCCGGTGAGCGCCTTAATCCACGCCGCCACCATGGTCGCGGCCGGCGTCTTCCTCGTCGCGCGCGTCTATCCGATCTTCTCGTTAGGCGCGAATAATGGCGTCACTCCGGCGCTAACAGTCGTCGTTTGGATCGGCGTCATCACCGGTCTCATGGCGGCGCTCATCGCGGTCGCGCAGTACGACATCAAGCGCGTCCTCGCCTACTCCACCGTTTCGCAGCTCGGCTTAATGATGGTGTCGTTAGGCGTAGGCGGGGTCGCAGCCGGCATCACGCATCTGCTCGCGCACGGATTCTTCAAAGCGCTTCTTTTCCTCGGCTCCGGATCGGTCATTCACGGTTGCCACGAGGAACAGGACATTCGCCGGATGGGCGGACTGCGCGGCCTGATGCCGGTTACTTTTTTGACCTACGCCGTCGGCATGATGGCGCTGAGCGGCGTGCCTCTGCTCTTTTCTGGCGCGTGGACGAAGGAAGAAATCCTGCACGCAACCTCACGCTGGCCGGCTTCGCACGTGCCGCATTTTCTCATGCTCGCCGGCGTCGTTCTCACCGCGCTCTACATGACGCGGCAAATGATCTTCGTCTTCTTCGGCCAACCGCGCCCCGCTCCCACGCCCGCCCACGAAAGTCCGCGCGTGATGACAATCCCGCTCATCGTGCTCGCGGGCTGCACGATCTTCCTCAGCGTGGTGATCACGCCGGCGTGGCCCTGGCTCTATCACTATCTGGAAGGCGAACCCGCGCACTTCGATCTTGCGCTGTTGATCCAACCGATGCTCTTCGTTTCCCTCGCATTGGTGGCCGCCGGCATCGCGCTCGGCTTCTTCATTTATCGCGGCGCCGGAGAGGGCGACCCGGTCGAGCACACGTTGCCCGCGCTGTTCCGCTTTCTGGCAAACCGAATGTGGCTCGACGAACTTTACGATCGCACCGTCCTCGCGCTCGCGCGCATCAGTGCGCGCCTGTCTGACTGGATGGATCGCTATTTTTGGGATGGACTCGTTAGGCTCGTCGGCGTGGTCGGCAAATTTTCCGGAAGTGTGAGCGCGACCTTCGATGAGCGCGGAATCAATGCGGGCGTGGACGAAACGAGCATCGGCGCGCGCGGCCTCGGGCGCGTGATGTCGGCAGCGCACTCGGGCCAAATCCAAAATTATCTCGGCGCCGTCGCCGTCGGAATGCTCGCATTGCTCCTGCTCTACGCATGGCTGGCATGATCACAGCGCTTATTCTCCTGCCGCTGGCGGGCGCGCTGTTTCTCGGCGTGGCGCGGCCCAACGCGGCCCGCGGGATCGCGCTCAGTTGCAACTTCGTCACCGCTCTGCTCGCGGTTTTATTATGGCAAAACTTCGACACCGGCGCGCCCGGTCTGCAATGGATCGAACGCCATAATTGGATTCCCGCCATCGGCGCCGAATACCTCGTCGGCGTCGATGGATTGAGTCTGCTGCTCGTCATCCTGACGTCGCTTGTTTTCCCGTTCGCCTTCCTCGCACAACGCATGGAGCGCGGTGCTTGCGCGCTGATGTTGATCATGCAAGCGGCGCTCTACGGCACGTTCACCGCCCAGAACTTCGTGCTTTGGTTTTTGTTTTACGAGATGAGCCTCATTCCCGCGTTTCTGCTCATAAAAATCTGGGGCGGCGAAAACCGGGAACGCGCCGCGACGAAGTTTTTCGTTTATACCTTTCTCGGCAGCGTCGCGATGCTGCTTTCGTTCCTCGGCATCTATTTCGTGAGAGGCACGTTTGATTTCGCCGCTCTCGCCGACCTCGGAAAGGCGGGACTGCTCACCGGCAATATCGCCTGGTTCGCATTTGCCGGAATCTTTCTTGGGCTCGCCGTGAAGGTGCCGCTGTTTCCTTTCCACACCTGGTTGCCCGATGCCTACGAAAGCGCGCCGACCGGTGTCTCGATGGTGTTGACCGGCGCGCTTTCGAAGATGGGTGTTTATGGATTCGTTAGGCTGCTGCTTCCCCTTTTCCCTCACGAAATCAAAATCCTCGGACCCTGGCTGCTCGCCCTCGCCGTCTGCTCGATCGTCTTCGCCTCGCTCGCAGCCTGGGCGCAAACCGACTTGAAACGCATGGTCGCCTATCTGTCGATCAATCACCTGGGGTACTGCTTGCTCGGTCTCTTCGCGATTACCGCGCGAACCGCTGCGCCGATCGACGCGCAGGCCGCACTCAGCGGCGTCTTCCTGCAAATCTTCAACCACGGCATCACTGCCGCCGCCTTGTTTTATTTCGTCGGATTGCTCGAACAACGTCGCGGCGCGCGCGGCCTCAATGATTTCGGCGGCTTGATGCAACGCGCGCCCTTGTTTTGCGCCGGGATGAGCGTGGCGATGTTCTCCTCGTTAGGCCTGCCTGGCCTCAACGGTTTCATCGGCGAGTTCCTCATCTTCAAGGGCTCTTTCCCGCTCGCGCCCTGGCCGACGGCGATAGCGACGCTTGGTTTGCTCTTCACCGCAATCGTCTTTCTGCGCGCGATGCAGGCGCTCTTTAGCGGTCCACTCGCGGAAAGCTGCAGCGCTTTTCCCGATCTCAAGCGCACCGAGAAATGGATCGTGGTTCCGGTGACGCTGCTCATGTTTGCCTTGGGCATCGCGCCCCAGTTCGTTTTAAGCATCCTCAACACCACCGTCATTCAGATGGCCCGGCTGTTTGCCTGATGACCGAGCAATGAAACGCGAAATCATCGCCGTACGCAAAATCGCGCAATCCATTCATCTCCTGCGCGGACAGAAGGTGATGCTCAGTCAGGATCTTGCTGCGCTTTACGAAGTCCCGGTGAAGGCACTTAATCAGGCGGTTAAGCGCCACGCGGCGCGATTCCCGGCTGATTTCGTATTTCAGCTTACCACCAAAGAGTTCAACAACTTGAAGTCACAGTTTGTGACTTCAAGTTGGGGCGGACTCCGACGCGCGCGTCCTTACGCATTCACCGAGCAAGGTGTCGCCATGCTTTCAAGTGTGTTGAACAGCCCCCGCGCCGTGAAGGTGAACATCGCGATAATGCGCGCCTTCGTGAGATTGCGCGAGATGCTGGAAACGAATCGCGCGCTCGCACAAAAGTTTTCTGAACTCGAAAGGCGCGTCGGAAAACATGAGGATGAGATCGTCGCGATCATCGATGCGATCCGGCAGTTGTTGGCTCCGGAGAGCAAACCACGGCGCGAGATCGGATTTCATGTTCGAGAAAATGCTCCGCGCTATCGAGCCCAAAAACGCCGCCCATGATCGCCTGGACGATTTACCTCACGTTTGCGGGCGCGATATTGCTGCTTTTTCTGCCGCGCGTACTGGCGCGTTGGATTGCTCTGCTCACGACGAGCGCGAGCTTGGCCATCAGTCTCGGCGCATTTTTCTGCGACGACATTCCATCCGCGCCCTTCAGCACCATCATCCAAGTGCCGTGGGTGCCGATGCTCGGCATGAATTATCATCTGGCCGTCGATGGCATAAGCCTGACGCTGATTCTGGTAACCGGCCTCACCGCCATCAGCGCGGTGCTTTTCTCGTGGGATGTCGCGCATCGGCCTAACGAATTCTTTTTTTGGCTGCTGCTGGTGGTCGGCGGCTCCTACGGCGTTTTTCTGAGCGCCGATCTTTTTCTTCTCTTCGTCTTCTACGAGCTGGTCATCGTGCCGAAATATTTCCTGATCGCGATCTGGGGCTCAACCAACAAGGAGTACGGCGCAATGAAGCTGACGCTGTACTCCTTCTTCGGCGGCGCGCTCGTTTTCATTGGAATCCTGGCTGCGTATGCCGCGGCTGGTTCCTTTGATCTGACGCAGCTCACGCAATTTCAATTCCCGCCGCCAATGCAAGCCTGGGCCTTCCCGGTCTTGTTCCTCGGCTTTGCCGTGCTCGCCGGTATCTGGCCGCTGCATACCTGGGCGCCGACCGGCCACGTCGCCGCCCCGACCGCCGGTTCTATGCTGCTCGCCGGCATCGTCATGAAGCTCGGCGCCTACGGCGCGTTGCGCGTAGCGATGAATATTTTCCCGCAGGGCTTCCAAATGTGGAGCAAGACAATCGCTGTCTTTGCCGTCATCGGGATTGTTTACGCGGCAGCGGTGGCCTTGCGTCAACGCGACGTGAAATTCGTCATCGGCTATTCCAGCGTCAGCCACATGGGATTCGTTCTGCTCGGATTGGCTACCGCCAACGTGCTCGGCATTTCCGGCGCGGTGCTACAAATGTTTTCGCACGGTGTCATCGGCGCGCTGCTCTTCGCCATTGCCGGTTCGATGATTTATCGCCGCACCCACACGCGCGATCTCGACGAACTCTCGCGCCTGGGGCTGAGCCGTGTCATGCCGTTCGCCGCATTTGCTTTCGTCATCGCGTCCGCCGCGTCGATGGGCATCCCGGGCTTCAGCGGATTCGCCGCGGAAATAACGATCCTCATCGGCGTTTGGAAAATATATCCGATGGCGGTCTGGATAACCGGCATCGGGATGGTGCTCGTGGCCGCGTTCACTTTGCGCGCGCTGAAGAAATCGTTCTTCGGCGACAGCCGCTCGCATGATTCGCCCGCCGCTGAGCCAATCACGCTCCCGGAAAAGCTTGGCGCCGGTCTGCTTATTTTTGCGACGCTCGCCGTCGGCCTATATCCAAAAATCCTGCTCGATCGCATCATGCCGGCGGTGGAAGCGATGCGGTTTCTTCAGCAATGAGCTACCTCGAATTGCTCCAGCTCGCGTTGCCGGAAGCGATCGTCGTCGTCACTGCGCTGGTCGTCCTCGCCCTCGGCCTAACGAGCAAGCGCGCGCGCGCGCGCGGTGCCTTTGTGGCCGCGCTCGGCCTCGCCTTGGCGGTCAAGGCCATCCTGCTGCTGCCGCAGAACGCCATCCTGTTTCACGGCATGCTCGCGATTACCCCGCTCAGTTCGCTCTTCAAAATCATCTGCCTCATCCTCGCCTTCTTCACCGTGTTGCTGGTGCGCGCCGAAAAATCGTTGCGCCATCCCGGGGAATATCTCGCGATTATTCTGCTCGCCACGGTCGGACTGATGCTGCTCGTCGGCAGCGAAGAGTTGCTCATGATCTTCATCGGGCTCGAGCTGACCGGCCTCTCGCTTTACATCCTGACTGCCTTCGACAAAGCCGAAATCAACTCGGCCGAAGCGGGCCTGAAATATTTCCTCTTCGGCAGCACTGCGAGCGCGTTCACGCTCTTCGGCCTCAGCTTCATTTATGGAATGACCGGTTCGACCAGTCTCGCCGTCATCGCGCAAAAACTTAGCGGGGCCCCTGCGGCGCCGCTCCTCACCGCCGGCATCGTCATGACGCTGATTGGCTTCGCTTTCAAGATTGCGGCCGCGCCGTTCCATCTTTGGGCGCCCGACGCCTACCAGGGCGCGCCGATTCCGAGCGCCGCCTTCATCGCTTCGGGCTCGAAGGTCGCCTCCTTCGTCGTGCTCGGAAAAATCGTTCTCGTCGGGTTTGGCCCGATGCATGGCAGCGCGGCATGGCATGGGATGATTGCCGGCTGGTCCCCCTTGCTCGCGATGCTCGCAGCCGCATCGATTCTCCTCGGCAATCTCGTTGCGCTCGCGCAAAAAAATGTGCGTCGCCTGCTTGCCTACTCCGCCGTCGCGCATGCCGGCTACACTTTACTCGGTCTCGTCGCCGGCGGGCGCGAAGGCTTTTCCGCGACGCTCTTTTACACCAGCGCTTACGCCTTCACGCTCGTCGGCACATTTGCTGTCGTCGGGTTGGTGCGGCGCGAAACCGGGGGAGACAACCTCGTAAATTTTGCCGGGTTGCGCGCGCGTTCACCGCTCCTCGCCGGCTGCATGGCAGTCTTCCTGTTGTCGCTGGCCGGGCTGCCGCCGCTCGCCGGATTCTTTGGGAAATTCTATTTGTTTAGCACGGCGCTGCACGGGCCCGGAAACTTCGGCCTGGCCTGGCTCGTCGCGCTCGCTCTCTTCGGCAGCCTCATCTCGCTCTATTATTATCTGATCATCCTCAAGATGATTTTCGTCGATGCTCCGGAAACTGGTCCATTCGAAGCGCCATCAGCGTCCTTCATTAAAATGGATTTCCTTTCCGCGAGTACGATCGTCGTCCTCGCGGCGGTCGTCCTTTTTCTGGGAATTGCCCCAGCGACTCTACTCGCGCGCATTCTGGCCTCGCTCCCCTAGTCTCGAATAAGTTTGTTGTGCTTGACGCCGCGCAAACTTCCGCCAAGAATCGCGCCATGAAAATTAAGCCAATACTTACACTCTTACTCATGGCCACAGGCCTCGCTCTCCCGGCTTTTGCGCAAGGCCCGGCGGCTTCGCCCATTATCACTCCTGCCGACGCCATCGCCCCTGCTGCGGCCTCCAGCCAACCGGTCGCGACCGCCCAGATGAGCGAGCCGGAGATGATGAAGCAAATGATGGAGCTCTCGAAGCTCAACGAAAACCACAAGATGCTGGCCGATCTCGCCGGCACCTGGAGTTACACCGTCAAGATGTGGATGAACGGCGATCCGACTTCAAAACCGCAGGAATCCAAAGGCACCGCCGTCCGCAAATCGGTCATGGATGGCCGCTTTTTCACGCTCGATGTGAGCGGCAAAATGCAGATGCCGGGCGCCGATGGAAAGATGAAGGACATGAATTTTAAAGGCATGGGCGTTGAGGGCTACGACAACGTGAAAAAGAAATTTACCGGCATCTGGATGGACAATATGGGCACCGGCTTCATGACGTCGGAAGGCGACTACGATGCTGCTTCAAAAACATTCACCTACACGGGCGAATACGAAGGCCTCCCCGGCATGAAACAAAAGATCCGCGAAGTGTTAAAGATCGTGGACAAGGATCATCACAACTTCGAGTGGTACGAAGATCGCGGCGGGAAAGAAGTGAAGACGATGGAGATCAGCTACACGCGCAAGAAATAGATTGGGTGTGTCGTTCGTCCGCGACCGCGACGGCGCTCTCGGCGCGGCGAACAACGACTGCAAAAGCAAATTCCGCGACCGGGTCGCTATTTCCCAAATCGCAGCTATAGTCG